>LUSG01000079.1 GCA_001629395.1 Gammaproteobacteria bacterium REDSEA-S15_B12
GCTTAGAACTTGCTTCAATTGCTTCAATCACGCCACCAAGTCTGGGTTCGCCTTTGGGCCAAGGTTTCGAAAAATAGCGTATATCCGCACCGGCGATAAAACCCCGTCCGTCACCGACCAACACTACCGCCACGATGTCTGGATCGATATTGGCCTGTTTTAGGCTCTCTATGATGCCGCCCGGGACACCAGGACTCAGCGCATTAACGGGAGGATTGTCGACAGTGATCACTGCCACGCCCTCATGTGTTTCATATCTGACCAGAGTCATTTCACACTCCTCGCGTATTGTTAGTGCAACTTGTCATTATAGGTTGAAGACGCTGCAGTCTCCCAAAGAATACAAGGGATCAATCGTATCGCTTGCAACCCGATCCTAGTTAGTCACTCCTTAACCCACTCGACTTATGCAACAGCCAATCAACGACAAAATTAACGGCTACCGTGAGAACGGCAATCGCCGCCGCCGGCAGAAGCGGCGTTATATCGTCGTAATTGATCAGTGTGGCATTGTCGCGGACCATTGACCCCCAATCCGCGGTCGGAGGCTGAATCCCCAGCCCCAGAAAACTGAGGGCAGCGATAAACAAAAACACGAAACAAAAGCGAAGCCCGAATTCTGCCAACAGCGGTGCCATGATATTCGGGAGAATCTCTTTTCGGATAACCCACCACATGCCCTCTCCTCGAAGGCGGGCGACTTCAACAAAATCCATTACGGCTACGTTCATTGCCGCGGCCCGGGTGATACGGTACACACGAGTACTGTCCAATACAGCGATAACCAGTACCAAAGTGGTCATAGAGGTTCCAAGAATAGTGAGGATCAATAACGCGAAAACTAAGCCAGGTATCGCCATAAGAATATCGACAATTCGACTGATAATCGTGTCGTACCAACCTCCGAGTATCGCAGAGAGCATCCCCGTTATCCCCCCGATGGCGAATGCGATGACAACAGCGGCTAGCGCAATACCAATCGTATTGCGAGCACCAAAGATTAGCCTGGACAACATATCTCGACCGAGATTGTCCGTACCAAGAAGATACTTCTCAGACCACAGTTCATAAGCTCCGCCTAATATTTCTGTCTCACTGTATGGTGCGATAACGGGTGCAAATAGCGCGACGAACAGATAGGCCGTGATAGTCATTAACCCCAGCTTCGCACTGAGCGGTGCGTCGAGAAATCCGCTATACATATCCCGCATCATCTATCGTGGGTGCAACAATCTGGGGTTAGTAACAATAGAAACGATATCTGCAAAAAGATTCAGCAGAATGTAGACACCGGCAAAAATCATTGAACAGGCCTGCACCACTGGCACATCCCGCTTGGATACACTGTCCACGAGAAGTTGCCCGAGTCCCGGATAGACAAACACCACCTCTACTACGACCACACCGACGACCAGGTAGGCAAGATTCAACGCGATGACATTCACCACCGGTCCCCAGGCATTGGGCAATGCATGGTGCAGAATCACACGAACAGGTCGCACGCCTTTCAACTGGGCCATTTCAATATAGGGATTGGAAAGCAGGTTGATAATTGCCGCACGGGTCATACGCATCATATGCGCGACCACGACCAAGGTGAGGGTCGCAGCCGGTAAGAGGCTGCGAAAAAGGCGATCGCCCAGCGGCAGGTCCTTACTGATATTGGAGATACCTGGAAACCAGCCAGCCTTGACGGAAAAGAACAAAATCAGGATATAAGCTACAAAAAATTCGGGAAACGAAATCGAGGTCAGTGTGAATGAATTAACACCACGGTCAAACAAGCTATTTCGGTACAGTGCCGCCAACACGCCCAGAATCAGGGAAAGTGGTACGGCAATGGCGGCAGCAAATCCCCCCAGGAAAAGCGTATTCGACAGGCGACGCCCCACAAGCTCAGAAATTTCACGCTTGTTGGCCAGGGACTTACCCATATCGCCTGTCAACATGCCCTTTAGCCACTCAAAGTAGCGTTCGTGCGCCGGGCGATCTATTCCAAGCTCTGCCCTGAACGCAGCGACTGTTTCAGGCGTCGCGGACTGGCCAAGAATTGCCTGGGTAATATCACCAGGCAATAACTCGACTACAAAAGCAATAAAAATTGAGACGACAAATAGAGTCATGAGGCCCAGCGCTATGCGCTGGGCCACCACTTTTAACAGACTTAACAACGCTTAATTTTCCAGTCTATCCAACAAGTAATCAGGCAAACCACCATTTTTCCATGAACTTGTTGCCATCCATTGTCCAGTTCTGCGCCATTGGACCGTGTGCGATTTTATCTGATGCCGCCCAGACATTGTTCGCAAACATGGGCACGACCACGCCGCCCTCGTCTCTGACAATCTGCTGCATTTCAAAATACATCACTCGACGTTTCTCAGAGTCCGTTTCCGCACGGGCCGTTATCAGGAGTTCATCAAAACGCGTGTGTGCCCAGAAGGTGTCGTTCCATGAACCGCCCCCTTTGTAGGCCGTCGTAAACATCCAATCCTGGGTCGGACGGCCTCCCCAGTAACACGCACCCCAAGGCTTCTTCATCCACACATTTGACCAGTAGCCATCGTTTGGTTCGCGAACGACCTCGATCTCAATTCCGGCAGCAGCGGCATGCTCTTTGTAGAGCGTAGCAGCATCTACAGCACCTGCAAAAGCGGCATCTGCAGCGGAGAGCTGGACACTGATACCACCTGCTTTCTTCGCATAAAACTTAGCCTTATCGGGATCATACTGCCGCTGCTCAAGATCGGCTGCGTGATACGCCACAGACGGCGCAATAGGATGATCGTTGCCCACTGTCCCATGTCCATACAGAATCTTTGCAACAATTTCCTCACGATTAACGGCATGTTTAAGAGCCATTCGTACGTTATTGTCATCAAAGGGCGCTGTGTCAGTCCGCATAGGAAACGTGTAATGCAGATAGCCCGTTGTTTCTTCGATGACTATGCCAGGTTTTTGGCCCAAGCGAGAAGCTGTCTTAAGATCTGGTCGATCCATGGCATCGACTTCCCCGGTCGTTAACGCATTGGTTCTCGCGGTGGGGTCGATAATCGACAACAATTCTAGTTCATCGAAGTGTCCTCGACCCGCTTTCCAGTAATTCGAATTCTTCTTGAAGAATGCCCGAACACCTGGGTCGAAATCTTCGAGCACAAAAGCGCCTGTACCGATACCATCTGCAGCATCGATCTTTCCATCTTTTGATGGCTTGATGGCGATGTGGTAATCAGCCGCGATATATGAAAAGTCAGCATTACCACCCGCTAGTTCGAAAATCACCTGGTGAGAGCCGTCCTTGCGAATCGACTCCACCTGCGCCAACAACGACTTGGCTGGAGACTTTGTCTCTCCCATATGATGCTGAAACGAAGCAACCACATCATCAGCATCCATAGACTTGCCAATGCCGGCATCATCGACCTCACCCATATGATTGTGAATCGCATAATTCAAATCAGCCGTGAATCCATTCTCATAGGTTGCGGGATCTAGCCCGTCGGTTGTAGAACCATGACCTAATCCAACTCTTAAGCGCCCGCCTTTCTTCGGCCCAGCAAGCGCGTTGTTGCTGTACATTGCCGGTAGAGCAGCAGTAGCACCGATAGCTGACATTCGCGACAGGAACTCACGTCGAGTAATTTGGCCACGATCCAGCTTTTTCTTCATTCGTTCAATTTCAGACATGTAATCCTCCTCGTCTTGGGTATCCTAGAGTTCAATTTTTATTGCAATCCACGTCCATTCCACGTTTGATTGCGCCCTATCATTATAGGTCTATTACAGCCGTACACCAGCACCACAGAAGAATCTTCGTACTGCAATTGATCCTTGACAACTTGTATACGCACAATTTCAACGCCGGTGCGACATAAATCCCTTCAATTCCAGTCTCTACAACAACCTCTTATGGGTTGCGATTTAAATAATCTGGTATTTCACAGCAACTGCGCGATGATCTGAAGGCATGGCGTTGATTCTCTCCAATGACCGAGGCTCCTATTGGATTAAGGCCCGGTCCCGCGTGGTAAATAAAGTCTATCCTGTCATGTACCTCATGTTCGGCTCGTTCACTCCCACCGACACCCAAACCGGGAACACTGGTCCACGTATAGCCAGGATGACGGCAAACGTCGGGAAACACCGCTCTGTACGCATCCACCATACCATTTTCAGTGACCCGCTTGGAACTTGGCCACGCCACCTCTAATCCAAAGTGACGTCCCTGCCGTGCAGATAGCTGTGTCCAGTCCAGATGTGACGGCTCGTTGAAGTCCCCACACAGCAGCACGCCTTCTCCAGCTTCAATCAGTGGCTGAATTTCCGACAACACAGCAACTAACTCATGCTCTCGGGTTTTCCTAGCCTCTTCGATCACCTCTTCTTTTCTGGTGTCGGCTTTATCCCGGAACCGGTAAGGCTGATAAGGAGATGAAGTCAAGTGCACACCAAACACACATAGCGACCGCTGCGAATCAAGTTCAAGTCGCGCTCCATTAGCGAATGTATCTAGTATCGGATAACGACTCAGAACAGCAACACTCTGCCAGTAGGGTGGCGCAACAACAACGTGACATGTAAATTTCAACAAATCAGCAAGCCGTTCTGCATTTCCCCACTGCTCGCACACCACCACGATATCAGCCTGAGCCAAACGAATGACAGCAGCTGTCTGTTCAAGTGGTTGACCCAGGTGAGTACCGCCGTACAGGATATTGAAGCTCATTAAACAGAATTGATGATGAGGCTGTTCTAACACCAGTTGATTCCTTTTATAAAAATTCTGTCGGGTTGTTTGATGAATCCAACGTCAACGCTACCACATTTTTCTCGGTACAATTTGCTACGACTTAGTCGTACTCCATTAGAAGTTAAATCATGTTTCCTAAGTCTCGTCTCTCGCACCAGTTTCGGACACCTGACATCTGGACGAGATGTTCTTTGACAATCAATTGTAAAGACTACATATTTCGTCTAACAAGACACGACATAGTGATACAGATCATCCATCAAGGATCCAATTCGCCACCACAAGCTTAAGGACTAACCGTATGTCCCCTGAAGAAATTCTCAAAAATAACCCGCAGTTTATTTCCCGTAAACAGCAGGAATTCTACTTCGACAATGGGTATCTACTGATCGAGAATGCAATTGATAGTCAAACCCTTCACAAGCTACAAGACATCACAGCCCGGGCAATAGACGATAGTCGGCAAGTGGCTCAATCTGATGCCACGTGGGATCTCGAACCCGGTCATTGCTCGGATGACCCACGCCTAAGACGCCTGACCAGCCCTAACGACTATGATGAAAACTACTGGGCCTATGCATCGTCTGAAACAATCACTGAAATTCTTTCCGATCTGATTGGGCCAGACATCAAATTCCATCACTCAAAACTTAATTTTAAATGGGCTGGCGGTGGTGAAGAGGTCAAGTGGCACCAGGACATCAGCTTCTGGCCGCACACCAACTACACCCCATGTACAGTGGGCCTTTACCTAGAAGACTGCGGTAATGAACAAGGCCCCTTAGGCGTTATTGCTGGCAGTCATAAAGGCCCCCTGTTTGATCAGTACAATCAAGAGAACCAGTGGGTTGGCTGCTTGTCTGACGAAGACATCAGACAGCTTGATATGTCTCGAGAAACCTACCTTCCCGGTCCTGCCGGTTCAATCCCTATTCATAACTGCCGAACGGTACATGGCTCGAAAATCAATCGCACGGAGCGACCAAGACCCCTGCTGCTGAATGCTTATGCGGCCGCCGATGCGATGACTTATACCTTTAACCCTGCTCGATCAAAATATGATCAGCATATTGTCCGGGGCCAAGCCGCACGCTGGGCACGGCATGACCCGGAGCCTTGTCTGCTGCCACCGGACTGGTCCGGCGGTTATACCTCAATCTTTTCGCTACAGCAGCAGGAAGAAAGTCATACGATGTAGTCGTGCAGTTGATCAGTGGCGGTATTTTCTGAATCGACTGATAGATTAATGACCAGAAAACTCTGGCGCGCGCTTCTCCAAAAACGCCTGTGCAGCATTCTTATGATCTTCCGTTTCGAAGGTCCGGATCATATGAATAGCTTCGCTGTCCAGTACATCGCTTAGAGACCCTTTAAGCGCTGTATTGAGGTTCTTTTTCATATAGCCCACGGCAAGGGTAGGCAACGCAGCCAGTTCTGCTGCGTAGCGGTTCGCCTCCTGCTCCAGATCTTCTACGCTGGTCACGCGGTTCACGATTCCAAGCTCCAGAGCCTCCTGTCCAAGTAAAACCTGCCCTGTGAAATAGAGCTCGCGGGCTTTTGCAGCACCCACAAGATACGTTAGAAAATAGCTGCCACCAAAATCACCTGACAGACCCACTTTTGAGAACGCGGTCGTTAGCTTTGCGTCTTCTGCGGCGATCCGAAGGTCACAGGCCAGTGCCAGCGATAACCCTGCGCCAGCCGCGGGACCCGGTATAACCGCGAGTGTTGGTTTTGCCATTTCGTGCAGCAAACGACTGACCTCCATCCGACTCCGCAGATCGTGCACTCTCTCCTCGAAAGCCGCTACCCTTTGTGTGCCAGAAGATACCGCGGCAAACCGCTTAACATCGCCACCTGCGCAAAATGCTCGACCGGAGCCCGTCAATACCACCACGCGGACGCCAGGGTCGGCCGCCAGGCGAGGTAAGGCTTTTTTTAGCCCTGCCATCATTTCGGGTGTCAGCGCATTTCGAGATTCCGGCCTGTTTAATGTTAGGGTGGCAATGCCACTATTCTGTATCTCTTGCAAGCCTGTTTACCAGGGCATGGCATACTAGGTAGAGACTCTTACTGGAGATTTTCATGAAACGTTTTCATATCGCCCTTGCGGTGGGTGACCTCGACAGTTCGATAGAGGATTACTCCACACGTCTCGGCCAAAGACCGACGGTTATTGTGTCCAGCAAATATGCGATGTGGCGCACCGACACGCTCAATTTTTCGATCAATCAGATCCCCGATCGAGCCGGTCAACTCCGCCATGTGGGTTTTGAAGATGAAGCCGTACAGGGGTTTTCCAGTAATTACGATACCAACGGTTTGGAATGGGAGTTTTTCTCACCACAGGCACAGGATCAGAAAATAATTGAAATATATGGCGAACCTGCACAAGACCGTGTTTAACACTATTGAATATTCAACAGCAGTTCTCAACACACTCGGGCTTACAAGAGAGATAGCGTGATAAAGGATTCGCAAATACTCGATCAACTTCTGGAAACAGTCATTCGGTTTGTATCGCAGGAGCTTATTCCGACTGAGGCTCAGGTCGCCGAGCAAAACGACATCCCGACAGAGCTGATCGCAAAAATGGCGGAGCTTGGTCTTTTTGGACTATCAATTCCCACAAGCTATGGCGGCCTTGGACTGACAATGGAGGAAGAGTGCCTCGTGGCACTGGAGCTCGGGCGGGCATCGCCGGCCTTCCGCACTGTCGTGGGTACCAATATCGGCATAGGCAGCCAGGGNNNNCTTCCACGACTGGCCAGTGGAGAGGTCATCTCAAGTTTTGCGCTCACTGAACCCGATGCAGGCTCAGATGCCGGCTCTATCCGCACCTCAGCTGTCCGGGACGGTGATTGTTATCGACTCAACGGCACTAAAAGATTCATCACAAATGCCGACAAAGCAGGCCTCTTCACTGTGATGGCTAGAACTGATCCCGATAGCCAGGGTAGCAGAGGTGTTTCAGCATTTCTGGTTCCTGCCCAAACACCCGGCCTCACTATCGGCATACCAGAAAAAAAGATGGGGCAACACGGTACACACGTTTGTGATGTCGTGCTGAACGACGCTGAGATTCCAGCATCGGCACTACTCGGCACTGAGGAAGGCAAAGGTTTTGTCACGGCCATGAAGGTTCTTGAACGGGGTCGCCTTCATATCTCGGCTGTTTGTGTCGGCATAGCAGACCGGCTGATTGATGAATCGACACGCTATGCGGCTCAGCGTAAGCAGTTCGGACAAGTAATAGGTGAATTTCAGTTAGTACAAGGTATGCTCGCCGATATGAAAACGGAGTGGTACGCGGGCAGATCGATGGTTATCGATGCGGCGCGTAAAAAAGATCTCGACGAGACAGTGGCTACAGAGAGCTCTTGTTGCAAATATTTCTGTTCAGAGATGGTTGGGCGCGTTGCGGACCGCGCTGTACAAATATTTGGCGGTGCTGGATACATTGCCGACTACGGCATAGAACGCTTTTACCGTGACGTACGTATATTCAGGCTTTACGAAGGCACCAGTCAGATTCAGCAGCTGATTATCGCCCGAAACATGCTACGAGACTTAACAGACTGAGGCCAGGCCCGAACCTAGTGCCCACGGCCCAGCTCCAGCTGTAGTGCCTTTGTCAGTTGTTGGTAATGGGATAAGGCATTGTACAACTGCGCTGAAACTCTGAGGTAACGCCCGGCCGGAGAGGGCCACGCTGACAGGGACACCTCTATTCCGTGACTGTGCCGAAGAACCTCCTTGAGCGGATCGACCGCATGATAATCAGTGAATGTTGTTCTCTTTGCCTTGGGTAAGCAGACCGTCACCAACGAACCGATCATATCTACCGGACAAGGCGGCTCCAGTCCCAACTCCTGACCGATCAGATCGCGGGCTTCGACTGCAAGGGCTCGGTTTCTTGCCATGATGCCGCCCCACCCGTGGCTGGAAACGCCATCTAGGTAGCCGATCAGCGTTGGCAGAGTAAGAAATCCAGTCAGATCGCGGGTACCGATCCAGTCAAATTCCAACCGAAATCGCGTACTGTCGCCGACTGGTCTATTCATACCATGGCTGATTGTCAGCGGATGAAGTTTTGACTGGTGCTCCGGCCTGACATAGAGAAAAGCGGTACCCTTCGGCGCGCACATCCACTTGTGGCAATTGCCCGTATAGTAATCGGCACCCAGTTCAGCCAGGCTCAGCGGTAGCATACCCGGTGCGTGCGCCCCATCGACCAATACCTGTATACCGCGTTGTTGTACCACCGGAATAATTGCCTCTAGCGGCATTATCAATGCAGTCGGACTTGTAATGTGGTCAATCAGTAGAAGGCGTGTACGGGGTGTACATGCCCCCAGTATGTCATCAATGAACTCATCGGCGTCCGAATTGGGAAATCGAAGATTAACGACATCCACTCTTGCGCCGGTTCGACTGGCAAAATAATGAGCAGCATTGGAACAGGCGTTGTAACCATGATCGGTTACCAGAATTCGGTCACCGGCACTCAAATCTAGGTTTGCCAAGACTGTACTGACACCGGTTGTTGCATTATCTACGAACACCAGGTCTGAGGCTGGTGCTTTCAGAAACGATCCCAATGCTTCACGTGCTTTGTCTAATAATTCGGGTAGATCCTGCTCAAAAAATCCCAAAGTGTTTGATTCCATTTGCCGGCGCAGCTCGGCCTGTTTCTCGAGAATCTGACTTGGGCATGCCCCGAATGAACCATGATTAAGGTGCAAAACTCCAGGATCGAGTGACCATAAATCTGGTCGGTATAGATCATCTTTCGCCATGTGCCCTCGGCATATCCAGCAGTTGATAATGTTTGTCGCAACGATCGGTTACAACACAGGCTTTAAAGTCAAAAAAGTGTCGACCTTATGTTTTGTTTTTTCACGATTAACTCTAGCTTTAAATTTTACCAATAATATTTTGGGCGATAGGGACAAAGTCGAACTGTCGCAGCTTCACCAAGAACGCTGCCTGGGTATATCGGATGGTATCGGCTTCGTCGAACCTGCGACGTTGTCTGCGTTATTATCTAAGTTATGGACACAACCAGTGATTTCAGCATAATCCGGGCGGATCCACGTCAGCCTGAAAACACGGCTTTGATTGAACTACTAGATGACTACATGTTGGCTCTCTATCCAGCCGAAAGCACCCACCGGCTCGACCTAGCTACTCTAGCCTCCGATACTGCTCGTTTTTATTCAGCACTCCTAGAC
>LUSG01000008.1 GCA_001629395.1 Gammaproteobacteria bacterium REDSEA-S15_B12
CAACAGAAGATCAGGTTCTGCGGCAAGCGCCCGACCCAATTCCACACGTTTCTGAAGTCCATACGGTAGGCGGCCCACTGGTGTCTTTCGAATTGACTGGATCTCCAGAAAATCGATGACGTGTTCAGCACGCTCCCGATGAGCGATCTCTTCCTTTTGGGTTGGACCATAGTAGATTGCTGATGAAATAATGTTTGTCGCCCAAGAGCTCATCTTGAGATTGCGGCCAGTCATTATGTTGTCCAACGTACTCATGCCTTTAAACAGGGCCACGTTCTGAAAAGTGCGCGCAATACCTTCCGCTGCGGCAACATGCGGTCGCATGCGGCTTCGAGTCTCACCCTTAAACGTGATTGAACCACTATCTGGATGGTAAAACCCATTGATCACGTTGAGCATCGTGGTCTTGCCCGCACCATTTGGCCCAATGATAGCCAGGATTTCCCGCTCTTTAACGTCGAAGCTGACTCCCGTAAGCGCCTTCACCGCACCAAATGTCACGGTAACATCATCAGCTTTCAAGACGACGTCACCGACCGCGTGGGCTTCCATTACAGCAGCCATTAGACTGATGCTCCTGCACTAACCATGTCACAAATTCTTACATCTGCCTCAATTGAACCTTTTCGACCATCTTCAAACGTGACTTCGGTTTCAATGTGAACGTTATCTTTATCTGAGTACAACGCGTCGACCAATGTTGAATATTTGTCAGCGACATACTTTCGACGAACCTTTCGCGTTCGAGTCAGCTCACCATCATCTGCATCCAGCTCTTTGTGAAGTACGACAAAACGCTGTATCTGAGACGCCTTGAACTGATCTTCGTTAGCCAGTTCCTGATTAACCGAGGAGACACAATCCTGAATTAACGTTGAAACCTGATCATTTGCAGCGAGTTCATGGTAGCTTGCGTAGGTGACATCATTTTTCTCGGCCCAATTACTAATGGCTTCAAGGTCAATATTAATGAAGGCCGTTACATAATCTTTTTGGTCACCAAAAGTCACGGCCTCTTTTATTTGAGGGAAAAACTTTAATTTATTCTCCAGAAATTTAGGTGCATAGATGGACCCGTTATTAAGCTTACCCACATCTGCTGCCCGGTCAATAATTCTTAAGTAACCTTCTTTATCAAAATAGCCTGCATCACCCGTGTGTACCCAACCATCTGGTGTCTTAGCTTCTGCAGTTGCCTCTGGATTCTTGTAATACTCTAGAAAAACGCCCGGACTGCGGTACAGGACCTCCCCACCGTCACTGATCTCGATTTCTACATCAGGTGCTGCTACACCAACAGAATCTGAACGAACTTCACCATCGGGCTGAATCGTTACGAGAACAGATGCTTCTGTCTGTCCATACAGCTGCTTGAGATTTATACCCAACGAACGATAGAAATCAAACAACTCAGGACTGATAGACTCTCCGGCGGTATAGGCCATGCGAATGCGGGTAAATCCCAAGGTGTCCTTCAGTGGACCATATACTCACCATCCAGAATTCGCGTGCCTGTGCGTTTTGCCACTGCCATAAAGTAGTGGAACATTCTGCGTTTGAGTGCTCCGGCATCCTCCATTCGGATCATGACAGCCGTAAGTAAGTTTTCAAAAATTCGGGGCGGCGCGAAGAAGTAACTCGGGCCAATCTCACGCATGTCATTGAGCACAGTCTCAGAATTTTCTGGACAGTTAACACAAAAGCCAACAATGTAAGATTCACTATAGGAGAAAAGGTTGTCTCCAACCCACGCCATCGGCAAGTAGGCCAGCACATTTCCATCTTCGGTCAGGTTATCCCACTCTGCTGCATTCGTCGCTGTCTTAATTAGACTCTCATAACTCAAAACAACGCCTTTGGGATTTCCTGTTGTACCCGAGGTATAAAGAATGCAGGCAATATCGCTGCCCTTGCCTTTCTCTACTTCATCTATAAAGAAAGACTGCTGCTTAGTGTTGAGCTCTCGACCATCTTTCTGTAATGACTCTAAATCAATCAAAAATTCCTGTGAGTAGCCCCGCATGCCTCGCGGATCACAATAAACGATGAACTCTAATTTTGGACATCGGTCTTTGATTTCTAGCAGCTTATCAACTTGTTCCTGGTTTTCTGCAACAGCGAAGCGTACCTCGGCGTGCTCGACCACAAACTGCAGTTCATCCGCCACCGAATCTTGGTACATGGGCACAGGTATTCCACCCAAACACTGAGCCGCACTCATTGACCAGTAAAGTCGGGGTCGGTTGTCACCAATCAATGCAAGCTTGTCACCTCGCTGGAACCCTTTCGCCGCCAGGCCACATGCAAGTGCCCGCACCTCTTCACCAACCTCGCTCCAAGTCCATGTCTGCCAAATGCCAAGATACTTTTCACGTATCGCTGGTTTCCCACTGTTACGTTGGGCTTGATCCAGCAAACAACGGGGAAAAGTTTCAGCAGACGAATATGCTGTATTAACCATGTCGTTCTATGGTTTTCATAAATTCAGATCTAGAACGTTACGCCGCGACTGTTTCATGTACAGTCGAGCGTATAGCCTCCTCTGGCAGTTTTGGTATTCGTTGGGATAGTGTCCAGGCTTAAATTTCCACCTAAACTTATCCAGTTGGGGCCAACTATAAACACTGAGTCGCAAAATTTGCAATGCGTCTCATCACTTGTGGACAAAATTCAATTCCTATCTCACTACTCTGTGGTTTGTTGTGCCGATAGAAACGCTCTTAATATATGAGTATTTAGGCACTTACCGCCCACAAATAGACAAAATCTGATTCTACTTTAAGACCATTCAATTCTTAGAACGGAATGTCGTCATCGAATTCCGAATCACTGAACCCCGATGAACCGGCGCCGCCCGGCGCTGGCGC
>LUSG01000080.1:0-5280 GCA_001629395.1 Gammaproteobacteria bacterium REDSEA-S15_B12
ACCTTGATCACCGCGACCCCGCCAGCAAGCTTAGCGACGCGTTCTTGCATCTTCTCTTTGTCGTAATCCGAGGTGGCTTCATCGATCTGGACACGGATCTGACTGACCCGGCCTTCAATATCGGCCTTGCTACCGGCGCCGTCGATCACGGTGGTGTTTTCCTTGGTGATCTGCACGCGTTTGGCACTACCCAGATCGTCGATACTGGCGCCTTCGAGGCTCATTCCGACTTCTTCGGAGATTACCTGCCCGCCGGTCAGAATTGCAAGATCCTGCAACATCGCTTTACGGCGATCGCCAAACCCTGGCGCCTTGACCGCACAGACCTTAACGATCCCGCGAATATTGTTCACGACCAGAGTCGCCAGTGCTTCGCCATCAACATCCTCAGCGATGACCAGCAACGGCCGGCCGGCCTTGGCTGTCGCCTCTAGAATTGGCAATAAATCACGGATGTTGGAGATCTTCTTATCGTGAATCAGAATCATCGGATTTTCCATATCCGCCTGCATCGCGTCCTGATCATTAATGAAATAAGGCGAGAGGTATCCACGATCAAATTGCATCCCTTCGACCACCTCAAGTTCATTATCCAGAGCCTTGCCTTCTTCAACGGTGATCACACCTTCCTTACCCACCTTTTCCATAGATTCGGCAATGATACTGCCGACGGAATCATCAGAATTGGCAGACACGGTACCCACCTGTGCAATTTCTTTATGATCCGCACAAGGCTTGGAGATGCTCTGAAGCTGATCAACGGTCGCGATGACCGCCTTGTCGATACCGCGCTTTAAGTCCATTGGGTTCATACCCGCAGCAACGGCCTTTAGACCTTCACGCAGCATAGACTGCGCCAACACGGTGGCTGTCGTGGTGCCGTCACCGGCCACGTCCGACGTTTTGGAGGCTACTTCTTTAACCATCTGTGCCCCCATATTTTCGAACTTGTCTTTAAGCTCAACTTCCTTAGCGACAGAAACTCCGTCTTTAGTGACAGTGGGTGCGCCAAACGATTTGTCGAGTACTACATTTCTTCCCTTAGGTCCGAGCGTTACCTTAACGGCGTCGGCCAGGACATTTACACCCCGCAACTTCGCTGCGCGGGCTGTTTCGCCGAATTTAACTTCTTTAGCTGACATTACTGTATTCCTTTATAGATATAAATCAGTGTTGATGTTCAACGGTCCGAGTGATCGGTAGGCTTAACCCTCGATAACTCCCATGATGTCGTCTTCACGCATGACTAAAACTTCTTCACCGTCGACTTTTACCTCGGTACCGGAGTACTTGCCAAATAGCACTTTATCGCCTGCTTTGACGTCCAGTGACTGCCGCTCGCCGTTCTCCTGAACCTTACCGTTACCGGTCGACAAAACTTCGCCCGTCATCGGTTTTTCTGCAGCACTATCGGGAATCACGATTCCGCCGGCGCTCGTACGCTCTTCTTCGAGTCGTCGCACAACGACGCGGTCGTGAAGCGGTCGAATCTTCATTACCTAAATCTCCTAAAGTATTGATGGGTGACAACAAAGGGGTGAGCATGCGGTACAACTAGCACTCACCCCCATTGAGTGCTAATGATAGCTGGTTTCAGCGCCCTGTCAAGTAGGCCTTTGCCACTCAATCATCCAGCCGGCGATAGTCGGTCTCAATGCTGGAATTACCGTGTGCGGAATCCACAGCGGTCGATCCCGGAAAGATTGGACCAAACCGCCGGATAGCCAGCCGGATTAGCAACCGTCGGAGTGGCGGCGTCAAGCACGCAAACCCCACGATATCCGTAAAAAACCCCGGCGTGAGTAACAATGCGCCGGCAGCAAGAAGAAACAAACCCTCCAGCAATTCGAGTGCCGGCAGCTCACCGCGCGCTGCACTCTCTCGGACACGGTTCAGGGCAGACAGGCCCTGCAGCCGGACCAGCCAAGCACCCACCAGCGCCGTGAGGACGACCAGTGCGATGGTCCACGGTGCCCCAATGACGTTCCCCATCTTGATCAACAAAAAAATCTCAACCAATGGGACCGCGAGAAATATCAGAAAAATTATGGGCACAGTTAAGGTCTAGGTGGCACGTTTTGACTCAACAGCAACTTAATTCGATTGTGGACGCTAAGTGTAGTCGATTGCCAGACACTCATCGATCTGGGTCGCTACAATAGCCCTGGACACACGGTCGGGTGGTAACAATGCACGACGTCTACCGCGCCAAGATGATTTGTACAGCGTAACAACTCAACGCGATTATCTCGATTTACTCATGCAAACGATTACCGCCCTGCTCCTGCTGTTATCAGTAATGCTATCACCATTGACTGGGGTAGCGCAGCAGGACAGCAACCTCCTTCCAGCTGAAGAAGCCTTCAAGTTCCACGCCTCACTGGTCAACCCGAACACGATCGAGGCCGTATGGACGATCGCTGAGGGCTACTATATGTATCGCAGTAAATTTGGCTTTACAGCTGAACCGGTTCAAGCAGCTCTCGGTGACCCCAGGTATCCTGCCGGGACCATCAAACACGATGAGTATTTTGGCGAGGTCGAGACTTACACAGATTCAGTTCGCATCGCTTTGCCGTTGGATAGAGATAACTTTGTCGAAGGTACACTGGTCTTATTGGCGACAGGTCAAGGCTGTAACAAACCGGTCGGCGTTTGTTATCCACCGACTACACAACGTATCCAGGTAGACGTGCCCGTCACGACATCGTCATTACCCAACGATCAGCGCTCTGGTTCAGTCAAGACGGGTTCGGGGTCGTCCAACACTGGGGGCAGCGTGACTGCATTGCAGACATTGCTGGGCATCACCACTGGTGATGTCGGGGAATTCCTCGATCCCGAGGATGCATTTCAGGTAGAGATCGAGATCGCTGGCGAAAACGCTCTCGCGGTACATTTCAAGATTGCACCGGGATATTACCTATATCGTGACAAAATCGCTTTCCAGATTGTGCAAGGTAATGCACAGGTTCGCGCATTCGACCTGCCGCCAGGCACTGTAAAACAGGACCCCTATTTTGGTGCTGTTGATGTTTACCTGATTAGCCATAGCATCATTGTGCCCATCGAAAGAAATAATCTGATGGCTGATACGCTCAGCGTGACCGTCAATTTTCAGGGCTGTGCCGAAAAGGGCATTTGCTATGCACCCATGAGCACAATCCGCACGATTGAACTCCCCGGCTTCGGGAACACCGACACTAAGGACCAAGCTAAAGGGGTATTTTCGGCGCGTAACCCGATCACTTTTTTCGGTGCCGCTTTTGTCTCGGGGTTACTGCTGACCTTTACACCGTGTGTACTGCCCTTGATTCCGATTCTTTCCAGCATCATCGTCGGTCAAGGCCCTTCCAGTCGCCTGCGGGGCGGGGCGATTTCATTGGTCTATGTACTGGGGACAGCCGCGACTTATGCTGCAATCGGTGCTGTGGCAGGTGCAACCGGAGAACAGCTACAAGCCTATTTCCAGAACATCTGGGCAATTGGGTTGATCAGCATCATCCTCACACTGATGGCATTGTCTATGTTTGGCCTCTATGAAATTCAGATGCCTGTCTTTGTGCAGTCAATTCTGACTGCGCGTACGAGCAGTTTGAGTGCCGGTTCGTATAGCATGATTTTTCTACTCGGCGCAGTATCCGCACTGGTAGTCGGCGCTTGTGTGTCACCGCTGCTGATTTCTGTACTGAGCATCGCTATTTTCCATGGTGACCCCTATCTGGGTGCTGGGCTGATGTTTTCTATGGCGCTGGGTATGGGCGTGGTTCTCATTGCCATCGGCTTCGGTGCGGGTATCTTACTGCCGCGAACTGGCGCCTGGATGGATCGAGTGAAACATCTG
This sequence comes from Gammaproteobacteria bacterium REDSEA-S15_B12, assembly GCA_001629395.1. GTDB lineage: Bacteria > Pseudomonadota > Gammaproteobacteria > Arenicellales > UBA868 > REDSEA-S09-B13. Next base: position 3,845 of record LUSG01000080.1, read on the forward strand.
TTTGGAGTAATGCTGATCGGTGTTGCCATTTATCTTCTTGGCACCATCCCCGCTGTACCAGTTTTACTGTTGTGGGCAGTGCTCTTAATCATGTTTGGCATCTATCTCATTAAAAGCCAGACCCCTATTCTGAAGTGGCGCTACGCCTGGAATGCTTTGGGTACCCTTTGCATCATCTGGGGAATGTTGGCAATGTTCGGCGGCTTGAACGGTGGTCGTAATATCCTGCAGCCCGTCAGCTTAACACTGTTTAGTGGGGAGGGATTGAAAGACGCTGCATCCGAAAAAGGCCAACCTCAATTTTACAAGGTGACCAGCGTGGCCGAATTTGAACAGCTACTATCTGACGCCCGCTCGGATAGGCAATCTGTGATTCTGGACTTTTATGCAGACTGGTGTACTGATTGCCTGCGCATGGAAAATACAACATTTAATGATCCGCAGGTACGCACAGACCTGACCCCATTCCGCTTGCTCAAACTGGACGTCACCGATCCCTCAGACCCCGTCGGCAAAACCATCAAACAACGCTATGGCGTATATGGTCCCCCAGCGCTGCTGTTTTTCAACGCACAAGGTCAAGAACTGTTGGCAAAACGCCTCTACGGCTACCTCGGCCCGAACCGTTTCCTCTCTCTGCTCAAGACCCTTAGAGAATGACAACCTAGTGGACAATCCAAGGAAAGCCTTGGTGGTCTACGCCCTGCTGGCATTGGTGGTGGTGGCTGGCGGATACTGGGCAACTCAACTGCGGTCACCTTCTGTCACTGATATCAGCGACAAGGCTGACACCATGATTTCGTTTGACCTGCCGACCAGCACGGGAGAGAAATGGTCGACGCAACTGGTTCACAACAAAGTGGTGTTGATTAATTTCTGGGCCACCTGGTGTGCACCTTGCCGAACTGAAATCCCCTTGCTGATCGCAATGCAGGCACGACATGCGCACGAGATTCAGGTCGTGGGTATTGCGGTTGATGATGCTGAGTCCGTTCGCCGATTCGAGGATGAAGTGGGCCTGAACTATGTCTCATTGATCGGCCTCACCGAAGGTCCCGAACTCATGCAGCGCTACGGCAGTGCTGGACAACTGCCATTTACTTTGGTGTTTGACCGGACCGGTGTGCTGCGCTACCGGAAAACGGGTGAACTGCAAGCAGCTGAGCTCTCGGACTGGTTAACACGTCTTCTCTAGGTGATCGCCGAATTTCGTCGAAATTGCTGATATTTGTACTTATCTTTCCCCATTATCCCCGAACTAGACAGGCTAGAAAGCTTTGTGCACAATGGACACTTCGTCAATGCTTAGGGTCTTCCTTCCGTGAGACACATCCTGCTACTGCACGGCCCAAACTTGAACTTACTGGGCACTCGTGAGCCTTCACATTATGGTCACCAGACGTTGGCTGATATCAACCGGCTGGCATCTCAAACCG
>LUSG01000080.1:5342-22588 GCA_001629395.1 Gammaproteobacteria bacterium REDSEA-S15_B12
AGTTCATGCGGCAGCGACAGATGGCACCGAATTCATCGTGATCAACCCCGCGGGCTTTACACATACCAGTGTGGCTTTACGCGACGCACTCGCAGGGGTGGCGATTCCGTTCATCGAAGTCCATCTGTCGAACGTCCACGCCCGAGAGAGTTTCCGCCGCCATTCTTACTTTTCTGATCTCGCGCTAGGGGTTATTGCCGGTTTCGGTGCCATGAGTTACGAGTTGGCGCTTGAGGCTGCAATTGCACACCTTGAATCCGGGCACTGAACACCGGCCAACAACTGATGGATATCCGCAAAGTCAAAAAACTCATCGAGCTGCTTGAAGAGTCTGAATTGACTGAAATTGAAATCAGTGAGGGGGAGGAATCGATTCGTCTGAGTCGCAGCAATAGCGGCACCCAAGTGTATTCGGTGCCGGCTCAGGCCATGCCACCCACGCCACCAAACACGGTTGCTGAACCCTCCTCGGATAACCACGCGGGCAGCGAGAGCTTACCAACCGATAAAGTGCCCGTGGTTTCACCCATGGTAGGTACCTATTACGCCTCACCAAATCCTGACACCCCATCCTATGTCGAACTGGGAACCGAGGTGAACGTGGGGGATACGTTATGTGTCATTGAGGCGATGAAAATCTTTAATCCGGTCGATACCGAGAGCGCTGGCATCGTCTGCAAGATTTTCAAGCACAGCGGCGACCCGGTTGAATTTGGTGAGCCTCTTTTCCTGATTGATCCTTTGTCTCCCTGACCGACGTCTGATGATCGATAAATTGGTGATCGCCAATCGCGGTGAGATTGCGCTGCGTATTCTCAGAACCTGTCGTGAGCTCGGAGTTCGCACTGTTGCACTGTATTCCGAAGCGGATCGGGATACAAAATACGTACGCTTGGCTGATGAATCCGTGTGTATTGGTCCGGCGGCAAGCATAGACAGTTACCTGAATATTCCGGCTGTGATCGCTGCAGCTGAAGTGACAGACGCTGTTGCAATCCATCCCGGTTATGGATTTCTTGCAGAAAACGCTGATTTCGCCGAACGGGTCGAACAGAGCGGATTTATCTTTGTGGGTCCATCCGCAGAAACAATCCGCGTGATGGGGAACAAAATTGCAGCCATTGAGCAGATGCAAAAGGCCGGTGTGCCCTGCGTGCCGGGTTCGAACGGCCCATTGCCGAATGACAATGTGGCAGTCGCGAAAATAGCTGCGGAGATTGGTTACCCCATCATTATCAAAGCTGCTTCAGGCGGCGGTGGCAAGGGCATGCGGGTTGCCCACACAGAAGCCGCGCTACTCAATGCCTGGCAGCTGACCCGTAACGAAGCACAAGCCTCCTTCGGAGATGACGCAGTTTACCTAGAGCGTTTTCTGGAGCGTCCTCGTCATATTGAGTTCCAGGTACTTGCGGACACACACGGACATGTGATCCATCTTGGAGATCGGGATTGCTCAATGCAGCGCAGGCACCAAAAGATCTTAGAAGAAGCACCTGCCCCAGGCATTGATCCGAAGTTGCGGGCAAAGATGACTCAATGCTGCATAGATGCCTGCCATGTCCTGAACTATCGAGGTGTCGGTACCCTTGAATTTCTTTATGACAACGGTGAGTTCTTTTTCATCGAGATGAATACACGTATCCAGGTCGAACATCCGGTAACCGAAGCGATTACCGGGATTGATATTGTCAGAGAACAGATGCAGGTGGCGGCAAGTCAGCCACTTGAACATACTCAGGCCGACATTATTTTTAAGGGACACGCTGTAGAGTGCCGCATCAATGCTGAAGACCCGGATACGTTTCTGCCATCACCAGGTACAATCACCCAGTACCATCAACCAGGCGGACCGGGTATCCGGGTGGACTCTCATATTTATAACAACTACACCGTGCCACCTTACTATGATTCCATGATCGCCAAAGTCATTACACACGGCGAGAACCGTACACAGGCATTAACCAGAATGAGCGGTGCTCTTGAGGAAATGGTGATCGACGGCATCAAGACCAATATTCCACTTCAACAACGCCTGGTAACTGACTCGGCCTTTGTACGGCAACCGATGGATATCCACTACCTAGAAAGGAACCGGCGAAACTGACCCGGGTGGTCGTATAACAGACCCCGTTGGCATTCTGTCTACTGTGGATTATTGGCTGCAAATCAGTATTACCGTTGAACAATCCACTGTTCAGCGGATCACCGAAGCAATGGACGCCCTCGGTGCTGTGGCAGTGTCACGGCAGCATGCCGGTGGCAGCTCGCGTTTCGACACTGCATCATCCGATTTTCAGGGCTGGTCAACAGAAAAAGTCAGCGGTCTTTTCCCGCCAGAGGCCGACCAAAAGACTATCTGTAATTACCTTCATGACGCCAGTGGCGGACACACAGGGATCAGTTGTCAAATCTTAGCGGACCGTAACTGGGAGCAGATTGGTCGCGATCAATTCAAACCATTCAATGTCGAAGGTGCTCTATGGATCTGTCCAAGCTGGTGTCGACCGCCGGTCCCCAACGCTGTCAACATCATAATTGACCCCGGTCTGGCGTTTGGGACTGGTACACATCCAACCACTGCGCTTTGTCTCAGGCAATTAACCAAAATTGATCTCACCCAACGCACGCTACTTGACTGGGGCTGCGGATCGGGAATACTGGCAGTAGCGGCCCTGAAGTTGGGTGCTTTGCGAGCGACAGCCACAGACATCGACCCCAAGGCCTTGAGCACCACTCGGGAGAATGGCCAGAACAACGGGATCGGTGACCAGCTGACAGTCGAGACACCCGAACAAATTGTGAGCCCAATGATCTTTGACATCGTCATCGCCAACATCCTGGCTCACACGCTGATCGAACTGGCACCACGGCTGAATTCACTGCTCGCAGCAGATGGGATGGTGTTACTCAGCGGCGTACTGGGCGCTCAGGCTGAAACTGTATGTACCGCATTCGGTCCGGGCTATACTTTTAAAACCGTACCGGCGGACGAATGGATTTTGCTTATCGGTACGCGCACAACATGAAGGCCCATCAAGAATGACGTATGACGAACAGACTTTGCTTGAAACTCGCTGTAACGGATGCGAGAGCATCCTATCAGTAACAGCGGATACCCTGGCAGCTGGGGCAGGTCTTGTTCAATGCGGCGAGTGCGATACGGTATTCAACGCAGCATGGAACCTGGTAGAACAGATTCCAACCCCGACACAAGCCCGGTCGTTACAGCATCGATCAACTGCCGGTGCATCAGCGGACCGAAGTCCTGAATTTGACCGATCCAAAGTCGGCCCGCGACCGCGGCTATTCGATCTGGAGACAGAACACCTCGAAGAACTGCAACTGCCGGCAACTGAAACAGAAAGTCTGGATGAGATAAAAAAGGTACTTCGCGGTGAGCGAGGTTTCGGCCCAACTGGAAATCAGAAGGTATCCGATTCCCATTCAACAGCCTATCGAACTGAACCCAGGCTCGGTCTAAGTGATAGTGCCCGCGACGGCGACAGGGCATCAACTGTCACAGCCGCTCTCAGCCATGGTCGTTCGCAGACTCCATATCAAGCCCCAACAACATCCAGAAATCTGATCTGGTTGGGTGCATCGGTGGTTGCTGTTTTGGCATTGTTTCTACAGGCTCGCTACGTGTTATTCGACCAACTCGCAGCTATACCAGCTGCCCGACCCTACTTGGTTCAAGTCTGCAAAAACATCGGTTGCAGCATACCGCTAACGCTGTCGGGCCCTGTATTCCGCGTGATCGAGACCAAGGTTGATCTGCATCCGGATATACCCGGTGTTGTGATCGTTAAAGTTCGCCTGCTTAACCGCAGCACACAACATCGTACCTACCCCGCGATTGAACTCGCCTTGAGTGACCGAAATGGCCGTATTGTCGGCCGTCGTACCTATTCACCCAAATCGTTTCTCGCAATAGACGACCTCGACAAGAAAGTGCCGCCCGGAGCTGATGTGATCGTGGTCGTAAACCTGGCCCAGCCCGAAGATAATGCAGTAGGTTTCGAGGCTAGGATAGTCAGTAGTTAAGCCCATTTTCAGCAAGACATCGATGACGGATTCCAGTATCCAACTCGGCCGGATCAAGCTACAGGGCAACGTATTGGCTGCACCCATGGCTGGCGTGAGTGACCGACCGTACCGTCGACTCGCCCGCATCCATGGTGCTGCACTGGCTGTGAGTGAAATGATTAGTGCAAACCCTACACTTCGTCACTCGTCCGAGAGTTTGCGACGAACTGATCACAGCGGTGAAACAGGCCCCATCAGTATTCAGCTGCTCGGTGCGGACCCGTTACAGATGGCTGAAGCTGCGAAGTTCAATGCAGATCGTGGCGCCAATATCATCGATATCAATATGGGCTGCCCATCCAAAAAAGTGTGCAATCGCAGGGTCGGCTCCGCCCTGTTACGGCATGAAATACTGGTGGGCCAGATCCTGGACGCTGTAGTTTCAGCAGTTGATGTGCCAGTCACGCTAAAGATTCGAACGGGTTGGGCCCCAGACCAACGCAATGGGGTTCGAATCGCAAAGATCGCAGAATCGGCGGGCGTAAGCGCGCTGTCAGTACACGGTCGTACCCGGCAATGCAGATTTCATGGTCCAGTCGAATATCAGACCATCAAGCAAATAAAAAAGGAAGTAGGGATCCCCGTCATTGCCAACGGTGACATTGATTCACCACAAAAAGCGAAGCGGGTGCTGGAATATACCCAAGCTGATGGAATCATGATTGGCAGAGCAGCACAGGGGCAGCCCTGGTTGTTCGGTCGCATAGCCAACTATTTAAACTGTGGAATTGATCTGGGAGACCCGCATCCAATCAGCAAACGTGATACCCTTCTGACACACCTGAGAGAGTTGTACTTGCTCTACGGAAACGTCAACGGTGTCCGGATCGCACGAAAACATGTGTCCTGGTACACCGCGGCAATAGGAAACGTTCAAGTGTTTCGCAGACGCTTTAATCTGATCGACAAACCTGATGAACAGATCGAGTTTGTCAGACGCCATTTGATTGGCCCGGAGGGGTAGGAATTACTGAGCATGTAGATACTTCTGAAGGCAAACCACTTAACCACCACGTTAGGCAGTCTATAGAACGTTATTTCAGGGAGTTAAATGGTGCGCAGCCGGCTTCGGTTTACGATATGGTTCTACGTGAAGTCGAGCGCCCTCTGCTTGAAGTCGTGATGCAGCAAACCAACGGAAATCAGTCTCGCGCCGCTGAGGTTCTGGGCATCAACCGCAACACCTTACGTAAGAAACTTAAGCTTTACCAACTGATTAGATGAACAGTGCTGTGCTGCTGTGCTGGATTATTACTGCCGCAACTTTGACCTCGGAAAATACACTATGGCAACGGAACGCTTTGCGCCCGTAAAACGTGCGCTCATAAGCGTCTCGGATAAAACGGGTGTTGTAGCCTTTGCGCGTACGCTTCGGGAGCTCCAAGTTGACATCCTCTCAACCGGTGGCACAGCCCGATTACTACAGGAACACAATATCGACGTTGTCGAAGTTTCTGATCACACAGGTTTTCCCGAAATGATGGCAGGGCGGGTAAAGACTCTGCATCCGAAAATACACGGCGGCATTCTGGCTCGACGCGGTACTGACGAAGGCAACATGGCAAAAGCAGGAATACTGCCCATAGACCTTGTGGCTGTTAACCTCTATCCGTTTGAACAAACAATATCGCAACCGGACTGTTCCACCGAACAGGCAATTGAAAATATCGACATTGGTGGGCCAGCGCTGCTACGCGCTGCGGCCAAGAATCATACAGATGTTACGGTTATCGTCGACAGCAACGAGTACGACCGCGTTCTCGTAGAGCTCCGTACCAACGGTGGCGTCTCAACGGCAACCCGTAAACGCTTGGCAGCAGACGCTTTCAGCCACACCGCCCGTTACGATGGATTGATATCCAATTACCTGACGGACAGCAGTGAAAAAAAAGGATTACCACGAACACTAAACCTACAGTTCCTGAAAGCCAGCGACCTACGCTACGGTGAAAATCCCCACCAAATTGCGGCCTTTTATCGGGAAGCATCGCCCGCTCCAGGCACTTTAGCAACAGCCCATCAGACCCAGGGTAAACCACTGTCTTTCAATAATGTTGCGGATGCCGACGCAGCACTTGAATGTGTGGCGGCTTTTGATGTCCCTAGCTGCGTTATCGTCAAACATGCCAACCCCTGTGGTGTGGCCTGCGCCGACACCTTACTCGATGCTTATCAGATGGCTTATGCGACTGACCCCACGTCTGCTTTTGGCGGCATTATTGCGTTCAACCGAGAGCTGGATGCCTATACCGCCCAGAAAATTCTCGATCGACAATTCGTGGAAGTCATCATCGCGCCCACTCAAAGCAAACAGGCGGCTGAAGTGCTCGCAGCAAAAACGAGCATACGTGTCCTGCTGACAGACATTATTGCAAGTGGAGTCTTTGAACAGCACCACTTCAAACGTGTTGGCGGTGGTCTTCTGGTTCAAGAACAAGATCAAGGACAGGTATCGGTCGACGATCTTAAGGTTGTGACCCGGCGCGAACCGACTCCCGAACAATTTCGCGACCTGCGTTTTGCCTGGACCGTGGCAAAATTCGTGAAGTCAAACGCGATCGTCTACGCAGCTGATCAACGAACAATCGGAATCGGTGCCGGGCAGATGAGCCGTGTTTATTCAGCCAGAATAGCCGGCATCAAAGCAGCAGACGAGAATCTGAACCCAGCGGGTTCGGTCATGGCATCAGACGCTTTTTTTCCATTCAGGGACGGTATTGACTCAGCCGCGGCAGCTGGAATCAGTGCCGTTATTGAACCCGGTGGCTCAGTCCGCGACGACGAAGTCATTGCAGCTGCGGACGAACACGGGCTTGCGATGGTATTCACAGGCATGCGTCACTTTCGGCATTAAACACGATGGCAAAAGCACTGGTAGTCGGCGGTGGGGGTAGGGAACATGCACTGGCCTGGAAGCTTGCCCAATCCGACCGTATAAACACGGTATTTGTTGCCCCAGGAAATGCGGGCTCGGCGCACGAAAACGGCGTGGAGAACATCGCCATAGCGGCTAACGATGTGGATCAGCTGTGTAAATTTGCCCAACTTGAACGAGTTAATCTCACCGTCATCGGTCCCGAAGGACCACTTGTAGAAGGTATCGTTGATCGTTTTACCGAAAAAGGGCTGCGCTGCCTGGGGCCTAGCGGGAAAGCTGCCCAACTAGAAGGGTCTAAATCTTTTGCCAAGGATTTTCTGCAGCGCCATAACATACCAACTGCTGAACACCAAGTGTTCAGCAAGTCGACAAGTGCTTTCGCCTGGCTTGAGTCAAATGAACCGCCTTTCGTCATCAAAGCCGACGGTTTGGCGGCCGGTAAAGGTGTCATCATCACTCACGAACTCAAGGAAGCAAAGCAAGCTATTACGCAGATCTTAGAAGAACAGCGCTTTGGCGCAGCTGGCAATAAGGTTGTCATCGAGCAATTCCTAAGTGGAGAGGAAGTCAGCTATATCTGTCTAGTCTCCGGCAAAGAAGTGCTGCCCCTGGCAACCTCCCAAGACCACAAGGCTCGAGATGAAGGTGATCAGGGACCCAACACCGGGGGAATGGGGGCTTATTCACCGGCACCGATCGTCGACACGTCACTCAATCGGCGCATTCTAAAGCAGGTCATAGAACCGACCGTCAATGGCCTGGCTAGCGAAGGGATTCCTTACACTGGTTTTCTCTACGCTGGTCTTATGATCGGCGAAGATAACGTACCACGGGTACTTGAATTCAACTGTCGCCTCGGTGATCCTGAAACCCAGCCGATACTGATGCGACTGAATTCGGATCTTGCAATACTTTGCGACGCGGTACTCGATGGTCATATTGCAGACATCGACGTCACTTGGGACAAGCGCTGTTCTCTGGGCGTAGTGATGGCATCGGCTGGATATCCGGATCACTACGACATCGGTCTGCCCATCAATGGCCTCGATAGGCCAGAGGCAGACACAGTCAAGGTCTTTCATGCGGGTACCAATGATCGAGATGGGCAGGTCCTCACCAGCGGTGGTCGCGTACTGTGCGTAACGGCGCTCGGTTCTGACATTGAATCAGCACGAGAATCGGTCTATAGCACAATAAAAAAGATACACTGGCCAGGGTCTTTCTGGCGTGCCGATATTGGCCACCGTGCACTAGCCCGGCAAAAAACCGAACACACGTAGGGAGAATTCATGTGAGCAAAAAATTTATCTCGGTCTTGATGGGATCCGATTCCGACCTCTCAACGGTACAATCTACCCTTGATACCTTGACCGCCCTAGCAATACCTTTTGAAGTAAAGATCACTTCCGCCCACCGTACGCCCGATGACACCCGTCGTTATGTGCGTGACGCTGAGGAAAGGGGCTGTGGCGTATTTGTTGCAGCGGCGGGTCTTGCCGCTCACCTAGCTGGATCAGTTGCTTCTCTGACACTGAAACCTGTCATCGGTATTCCCATGGACGCTGGACCACTCAACGGGCATGATGCACTGCTGTCCACTGTCCAGATGCCTGGAGGAATACCGGTCGCCTGTGTCGCCATCGGCAAAGCAGGGGCAAAAAACGCAGCTTATCTGTCCGCACAAATACTTGCAATCGGTGATGCCGAACTGGCGGAAAGACTTAAAACCGAGCGTGAAGCAAACGCCCAGCTCGTTCGAGATAAAGATCACGAGTTGCAAACAAGCCTGGATAAACAAAATGCCCACTCGGAGCAAGATTGAAAAAGCAGTCGAAGTTTGTGCGGCAGGCGGGATAATTGCTTACCCGACTGAATACTGTTTTGGGTTGGGGTGCGACCCGCTCAACGAAACTGCTGTCCGGCGGATACTGACACTGAAGCGCCGGAGTTGGACCAAAGGGCTGATCGTGATCGCAGACGATATTCGCCGGCTGAGACGACTTGTTGATTGTTCCGACCGCAGTTCACTCACGGCACCACTTGCCAGCTGGCCTGGACCACACACCTGGTTACTGCCGGCTTTAACCGCTACCCCCCGTTGGCTGCGTGGTCAACACGATAGTCTGGCCGTACGGCTCACCGACCACCCACTGGCAATGCTACTGTGTCGACAAAGTCGGTCTGCGATCGTATCCACCAGTGCAAACAGAAAGAATCAGCCTCCACTACGTACCGCCAGGCAAGTCCGGTTTGAATTTGGTGATCACATAGATTGGATCATTGACGGCCCGGTAGGACGGGCAAATTCACCGAGCCAGATTCGCGATGCCCGTACTGGCCAGCTTATCCGCGGTGGATACTGAAACATAGGGCTTTGAAGTAAACACCCGCGATGACTATTTCTACTGTAGAGGAAGTTCGAGAATTTTTCAGAAATCTACAGGATCAGATTTGCTCGGCACTAGAACGCACCGACGGCAAAACGTTATTCACGGAAGATACCTGGACACACCACAATGGAGGTGGTGGGCGAACTCGAATTCTGTGCCAAGGCGCGCTTTTTGAACAAGCAGGCGTTAACTTCTCCCATGTCACGGGAGACCGACTGCCAACCGCTGCAACAGTCCATAGACCCACCCTGGCTGGTTGTAAATATGAAGCCATGGGTGTCTCCCTGGTGATTCATCCACTAAATCCCTACGTACCAACAGCCCATATGAATGTTCGTTTTTTCACAACATCAACCGGTGAGGAAGATGGGGTCTGGTGGTTTGGTGGGGGTTTCGACCTTACCCCTTACTACGGGTTTGAGGAAGATGCTGTTCACTGGCATCGCACTGCATGGGAGGCCTTAAGGCCTTTTGGTGAGGACCTTTATCCTCGCATGAAAAAATGGTGTGACGAATATTTTGTTCTGAAACACCGCGGTGAACAGCGCGGCATTGGTGGATTGTTTTTTGACGACTTCAATGAAGGTGGCTTTGAAAATTCCTTTGCAGTGACCCGTAGTATCGGCGAACATTTTCTGCCCGCTTATCTCCCAATTGTAGAGCGGCGGTGTGCAACTCCCTACGGCGCGAATGAACTCGAGTTTCAGCGCTATCGACGAGGCCGATACGTAGAATTCAATCTAGTTTATGATCGCGGCACATTATTCGGTCTACAAAGTGGGGGTCGTACGGAATCAATTTTGATGTCGCTGCCACCCGAAGTGTCGTGGCGATACAACTGGCAACCGACCCCGGGTTCTTCTGAAGAAGCGCTTTACCTTCAATTCCTTCGACCCAGAGACTGGCTCGAAGTTAAATCGTGAACTGCTCAAGAACAACTAAACCCATTGGCTAGAAGTCTCTACACCCTGCTACTTTGGTTGCTGCTACCTGTCGTACTGTTACGATTGGTCGTCAAGGGATTCTACAGCCCCGCCTACCGCTACCGCTGGGCTGAGCGTTTTGGGTACGGCCCGAATTATTCTGACCGATTCAATGTCTGGATACATGCTGTGTCTGTTGGGGAAGTTAATGCAGCCACTCCGCTTATTACCAACCTGCTCAATGCTCGGCCTGACTGCCGGATTTTGGTCACAACGATGACTCCTACTGGATCGGAAAGGGTGCGCTCAACGATGGATCAACAAGTAACCCACTGCTATGCGCCATATGATTATCCGTTCGCAGTAGCGCGTTTCCTACAAAGAACATCACCTGACATCCTGATTCTGATGGAGACGGAAATCTGGCCAAACATAATTGCTCAGTGCGATCGCATGGGAACCAAAGTCTTGATGACGAATGTCCGCATGTCAGAAAAGTCACGCCGAGGTTATGCTCGTATTTTGCCGGTAATCGGGCGAGCTCTGGCCAAGGTATCTGAATTCGGTGTCCAATCGGATAGTGACCGACAACGGCTGATTGATCTGGGCATCTCCCCGAATAGAGTAACCCGAACCGGCAGCATGAAATTCGAGACCAATTTGCCGCCCAGCCTGCGAGAGGTCGCAGAAGCTGTGCGGCGAGATTGGGGGCGCGACCGCTCCGTGATCGTTTGCGGCAGCACTCACGATGGTGAAGAATCACTGCTTTTAGGACTGTTCAAGGACCTGTCCAAACAGTTTCCACAGACGCTACTGGTCCTGGCGCCCCGACATCCGGAACGTTTTGATCAGGTCGCCCGACTGACCGTTCGATCCGGATTCAACATGGTGCGACGCAGCCAGCAGCATGGCCCCATTCCGGACTCTGTGTCTGTTCAGATTGCGGATACCATGGGTGAACTTGCAATGCTTTATGCTGCTGCCGACATTGCCATCGTCGGAGGAAGTTTGATTCGTATAAAAGGAATCGGTGGTCATAATATTCTGGAGCCCTGCGCGGTCGGTGTGCCCGTTATATTTGGACCTTATATGCGAAATTTTTCTGAGATCAGCCAACTCGCGCTTACTCGTCAGGCCGGGTTTCAGATTGATGGCCGTGAGACACTTAAAGCGCAGGTGTGCACTTTGTTGCGCGATGCTGATCTTCGCGCAACAACCGGTGAAAACGGTATACGGATGGTATCCGAAAACACCGGTGCCACTGACTGTACACTAAATCTTATTTTGCCTTATCTAAACCAACGCAACTAACCGTATGCTACCTTCAACGACTCAAATTGATCGGCTTTTCTTAGCTAGGTTAACGGTAGTTTCTGATGACAACGCGCAATACTTTCGCGATGTTGTTTAACAACACAAATGCTGATTACTACTCAGTAAGTATAAATAATACTACTTCACTCACGTATAAAAACACCTCAACATTAGTTACACAGCATTTAATTAAAGTGGCTATCGCTTGACATTTGTTTTTGCCTGACTATAGTTCGCGCTTTAGGAGCAACTGTGTCTTGTTACTCCGCGTTTGCCAGAACGAAATGATTAACGGTAAAACTATCTCGACAGATTAAATGAGAACTTTAACGTTATTGTTCTAAACATATCGTTCCGGTCAACAGCTGGCAGTCAACAGCTCACCCCACATCAACCCTAGCAGAGGAAATTAACTATGGCGGCAAAGAAAAAAGCCACGAAGAAACGAGCAGCATCCAAGAAAAAATCAACTCGGCGAGTAGCGAAAAAGAAAGCAACCAAGAAAAAAGCAGCTAAGAAAAAAGCAACCCGGAAAAAAGCAACCAAGAAAAAAGCAGCTAAGAAAAGGCGGCGCTAAGGACGCGTAACTGTGACGTTAAACAACCGTTAGGCAGACGTTCCTAACCCGACAGAGGCGATGGCTCCGGCCGTCGCCTCTTTTGTTTTTAGGGTAGTTTTCCCACCTGCTGGGTAGACAAACGACCGGAACCTATGGAGCGACTAACGCCGGTGTGGCCGTCCGATCACCTGCGAGATCTGATAGTCCCAGCTGATATAGCCCGAAACTTCGGATGCTGGAAATGACAGGTTGGTATTGAACGCCTGGTTCTGACCGGGTGGTACATCCTTAGTGATCCTGGCCGTTGCCCGCCCCAATCCGTTACAGTTAACCCGATCTGTTTCAACCTGAGTTGGGCAATCCAGCATCTCAACCTGTACTACAACCTCGACTATAGAAGACACTAGCGAGCCATTGCGTAGAATGCCTTTCATGTCGTAACTACCCGCGTAACCTGAAGTCATGGCCACCTGGGATAGTTCGACCTCTGAATCAGAAATCAGCGAGTCGGAACGTTCATCATTTTTCGAATTCAGCTGGAAGGTGATGACTGCGACTGCGAGAAGTACAACCAGCAAAGTAAATGCCAGTCGAGGATAACGACTTGCCGAGACAACAAGCGTAAGCCCGATAATCCCCAGTACGAACCAGTGCATAATCTTACTCCCTAGCCGAAGGCTCCAGATTAAGTTGCCGGAATAACCACAGATTCATTAGCCCTTGTTATAACATCATTGCGTGGCACGGTCGTTATTGGATTTCGATATCATATGATCGATTCGAGCCTGACTCGACTATGAACAATCACAGATCAAATCTCGTTAACACAATATTCACTGCACAGAGGCGATACGCATTGATATACAGTGACACACACTGCAAACGAGTCTTGGGTAGCATACAACTATCATCGTGCGATTCAGACTATTGCAGCGTGAGTCGTTGCGACGTCAACCCGCCAAGTAAAGACAATCAATCCTAGGAGTTTGACCGGATGCGCTACCAAACTGGGATTAACTCTGATCGCAACCGCAGCATAGGCATCATTCTCGCTAACCTGGGAACACCTGATGCTCCAGATTCACTCGCCGTACGCCGGTTTTTGGCTCAGTTTCTACATGATCATCGTGTGGTAGAACTACAACGAATGATCTGGTGTCCAATTCTTCACGGTATTATTCTCAGGTTTCGACCACGACGCAGTGCTACCGCCTACAAAAAAATCTGGTCACCCGCAGGGTCACCTCTTTTGACAATTGCGAGACGACAAACCGATCTCATCTCGGATTATCTTCAGCAAAAAATCGAGCTGCCGGTGTATTTTGAACTGGGTATGCGTTATGGCAATCCGTCAATTGTTTCCGCACTGAATAATCTGGCTGAACGGGGCACAGAACAGATCCTGATTCTGCCACTTTACCCACAGTATTCGTCTTCCACTACCGCATCGATCTATGATGCAGTAGCCAACGTTGTAAAAAGCTGGAGAAATCTTCCAGCACTGCATATCGTCCGTGACTATCACCTCAATGAGGGTTACCTCAATGCGCTGGCGGCGTCGATCTCTGAGCACTGGGCGAAGCAGGGTAGGGCTGAGCATTTGCTGATTTCTTTTCACGGCACACCGGAGCGCTACCGACAGGCCGGCGACCCCTATGCGCAACAGTGCTTTGCCACCGCCACAGCGCTTGCTGAGAAACTCAAGCTGTCGCAAGGCGACTGGCAGGTAACCTTTCAGTCTCGTTTCGGTCGCGCAGCCTGGCTTCAACCATACACCGATAAAAGTCTAGTACAGCTTGCCAACCAAGG
Organism: Gammaproteobacteria bacterium REDSEA-S15_B12; assembly: GCA_001629395.1. Taxonomy (GTDB): domain Bacteria; phylum Pseudomonadota; class Gammaproteobacteria; order Arenicellales; family UBA868; genus REDSEA-S09-B13. The sequence continues at coordinate 19,302 of LUSG01000080.1, forward strand.
TGTTCGCAGTGTCGACGTGATCTGTCCGGGCTTTTCTGCCGACTGTCTTGAAACACTCGAGGAAATCGAAATCCAGAACCGGGAAATTTTCCTGCGCTCAGGTGGCGAAAAATTCCATTACATTCCCTGTCTTAACGATCGCCAAGACCATATCCTCGCACTAGGATCGATCGTGGAACAGGCGTTGGCCGGATGGCTTTGATCCCTGAGTCTTCTTATATAGAACCGCTGACTTCTGGACCTGCTCATTGAGGAGGCTCTAACTAGGCATTGAATAATGTGGCCGTCACATCTGTCGCACCAAGCGGATGACTTCCTCCGTTTGGGGCTTGATTTCGTTCCAGAGATAAAACGATGCCGCTGCCTGTTCCACCAGCATACCCAAACCATCGCTGACTTGTCCTGCTCCGTGACCCTCGGCCCACCGCATAAATACTGTGGGTTCATCACCATACATCATGTCGTAGGCCAGAGCATCAGCTGCAAACAGCGCGCCAGGCAACGGTGGTACCTCGCCGGAAAGACTCGCAGAAGTGGCATTGACTACCAGGTCATAATGACAACCTGAAAGGTGATCCAGCCCCACCGCCTCGACTGGGCCGTAACCTGCAAACTCAAACGCCAGTTGGCGGGCTTTGTCCGCGGTACGATTTGCGATCACTAGTTGCTGAGGGCCGGCCTCGAGCAGAGGCTGAAGCACACCCCGTGCTGCTCCACCCGCACCCAGAAGCAGTAGTTTTCGGCCGCGCAATCTCAGTCCTAGGTTTTCCTCAACATCTGTTACTAGGCCCACACCATCGGTGTTATCACCGTAAATATCACCCTCGTCTCTAAAGCAAAGCGTATTTACCGCTGCGGCGATCTCAGCGCGATCACTCACATGATCACACAACTGGCATGCTTCTTCCTTGAACGGAAGGGTCACGTTAAGACCGCACACACCGCCTGCCTGCAAGTTGTGTACTCCCTGAACGAAACCTCCCCGGTCAAGCTGAATCGCCATGTATTCGAGTTCGAGCCTGCACTGCTGCGCAAAAAGTCGGTGGATCTGGGGAGATTTACTGTGTTCTACCGGATTCCCAACCACACCGAACCGGCGTTTTTTTGCTCCGAGATCAAATAAATCTTTCATTACACTGTGTGATTATCCTAAATGTGGGTACCATCGAAACGGTACTGACACTACGGGTAGCCTGACCGCATAATCTCATCTCAGCTGCCATCGAGTGTATTCGATACCATCGGTGTGCGTCATGCCGGAAACTCCTCAGTAGCAGGTGACCCTGAAGATGAAATTACAGCGCGTAAACGTAATTGACTCCCACACAGGTGGTGAGCCCACAAGGATTGTAATCTCCGGAGGGCCGGATCTCGGTAAAGGTGACATGGCCAGTCGGCGGAAAATATTCCAAAATGAGTATGATCAATTTCGATCTGCCATTGTCAACGAACCCCGAGGTGGCGACGTTTGGGTTGGCGGTATTCTGTGTGAACCAACCCGAACGGAGACAACCGCCGGAATCGTCTTTTTCAACAATGTAGGTGTACTTAACATGTGCGGTCACGGCACCATTGGTCTGGCAGTCACGTTACATCACCTGGGCCGAATCACTCCCGGACATCATCTAATTGAAACATCGGTCGGCGATGTCAGCATCTACCTGCAGGAAAACAACCGAGTCACTGTCACAAATGTTCCAAGCTATCGTTACAGACAGTGTGTCAAACTCACACTTGATGGTGGCGACACTATTTATGGTGACATTGCCTGGGGTGGGAACTGGTTCTTTCTCGCGCAAGACCCGCAGCAACTTGTCACGGTTGACCAAATCCCGCGCCTTAGTGAAATCGCCAACCAGATTCGCGCGGCGCTGATCCGTGATGGGATTACTGGAGACGATGGCGGAGAGATCGACCATATCGAACTGTTTGGTCCGGCAGATGATCCAGCGGACAGTCGCAATTTTGTACTGTGCCCGGGTGGTGCCTACGACCGATCCCCTTGTGGTACAGGCACCAGCGCCAAACTGGCCTGCTTGATGGCTGATGGCAAAGTTGCACCGGGGACGACCTGGCGCCAACAAAGCATCGTCGGCAGTGTCTTCGAAATCGAGGGGAAATGGCACCAAGACCGGGTAATACCTAAGATTACAGGCAGTGCACATGTCAATGCCGAATCTACTTTGATTCTAGATCCGGAGGATCCTTTCTGTATGGGGATAACCAGTTGAGCCATCACGCAAAACACGTTCTGGTGATAGGCGGCGGCGTTATTGGCACAGCCTGCGCCCATTACCTCGAGGCTGGGGGTTATTCCGTCTCACTGATTGACCAGGGCCGAGTCGGTGGTGAGGCATCGCACGGCAACTGTGGCGTGATCTGTCCGAGTCATCTTTTACCCCTAGCAGAACCTGGCGTGATTGGTCAGGTATTGGGATCGTTTTTTCGGCGACGCTCACCCTTTTTTCTAGCACCCCGAGTAGATTTCGATCTATGGCGCTGGCTATTCAGATTTGCTGGAAATTGCCGTGAAGATCGGATGATTAAGACAGGTCACGCTGCACTTGGTCTGTTGCAACAATCTAGACGGCTCTATGACGAGTTAATAAATGAATACGGACTGGCTTGCGACTGGGAAACCACGGGGACACTTTATGTGTGTAAGCTGCCCAGGACGTTCGCCTCGTTTTCTAGCACAGTCAAACTCTTGCAGAACGAATACGGTGTTACCGCACGGTCTTATCTTGGCGAAAATATATCGGCGTTGGAACCTACGCTGCGGCCCGGGTTGGCTGGCGCCTGGCATTTTCCTGGAGATGCTCATCTCAGGCCAGATCGCCTGCTTCAAAGTTGGCGAGATTCATTGGTCGAACGAGATGTCAAAATACTGGAAAATACAGCGTTACAAGAACTTGTGTTTAACGATGACCGGCCCATAGCTGCTCGCACGACACGGGGCAAAATCGTAGCAGACCATTTTGTTTTTGCGACCGGCGCATTCACCCCACGGCTTTCCGGCCAGCTTGGCTGGTCACCACCGATTCAACCGGCCAAGGGGTACTCACTGACCATGCCTCGACCCGAGCGTTGTCCTAACTATCCACTTAACCTCGTTGATTACGGCATCGTCGCAACGCCCTGGAAGAGTGGCTACCGGCTGGGATCGATACTTGAATTTTCGGGTTACAACCGGAGGATCGATCCACATCGAGTGAAACTACTTCGAACCGGAGCCAATGAATGCCTTAAAGAAGCCTGTGCCGATACGATCGAGGAAACCTGGGTTG
>LUSG01000081.1 GCA_001629395.1 Gammaproteobacteria bacterium REDSEA-S15_B12
AGGCAGGCTTAGTCGAGATGAACCCAGCGTCCGACTGGCTGTCACTCACCCAGGAGGAAACAATCGACCCCTCCTTGGCGATCTGTGACCCTCATCACCACTTGTGGAGCAATCGGCCCAATAGCCTGCCCGACACCTACCTGCTGGATGAATTTCTCTCCGATATCCATACCGGTGAACACAATATTGTCTCTAGCGTTTTTATTGAATGCGGCACAATGTTCAGCGCCGATGGGCCTGTTGACCTGCGACCGGTCGGCGAAACCCAGTTTGCCAATGACATCGCCGCCAAGAGCGCTACCGGCTTGTGCGGGCCAACACGGGTCGCGGCGGGAATTGTTGGCACCGCTTTTCTGAGCACTGGGGACCGTGTTGCCTCAGTGCTTGATGCCCAGCTGGCAGCTGGGGGAAACCGCTTCAAGGGCATTCGGCAGGCGGCCGCAAGGGATGATGACGCTTCAGTGCCTGATCACAGGACCTGTCCGCCTCAAGGCTTGTATACGGACAAAACGTTTCGAGAGGGATTTTCCCATCTGGCACCACGTAGCCTGAGTTTCGAAGGATGGTGCTACCACACCCAGATTCCAGAACTTACTCAACTGGCAAGTGCCTTTCCAGACACTACAATCATTCTGGACCACTTTGGCGGACCATTGGGCGTGGGGCGCTACGCGAATCGGCCGGACGCTGTTTTTACTGAGTGGTGCAAGGCAATTCGGCCACTGTCCGAACGCCCAAATGTCTATGCCAAGCTCGGTGGGCTTAACATGGAGATCAATGGTTTCGGCTGGCACACCCGCAGTAAACCGCCAGGGAGTGAAGAACTCCTCACAGCTACCCGCCGTTACTATGACCACACGATTGATCTGTTTGGCACTGATCGTTGTATGTTCGAATCGAACTTTCCCGTCGACCGAATCAGCTGCAGCTACAATGTATTGTGGAACACCTTCAAAAAGCTGGCCGCTGCCTATTCACCGGCAGAGAAGTTGCAGCTTTTTCACGACACTGCGGTAAAAGTCTACCGCTTGAACTGACCGACCCCCGCCAGCCCTAGCGTTCAGGCATCATCGAGCGCCTTGAATTCTGCAGGCGGTGTATAGAACGGCACCGAAACCAGAATCTTATTTTCCTGGCCAATGAGATAACCGGCCTCTGCACCATAAGTATTTACGTTACCCACTTCAGTTCCTGCGTAGACGATCGGCTGCCCCAGATGCCGAGTCTGCACTTCCCAACCATGCTCTTCGTACAATTCAAACTGCTTCTTGATCGTTCCTGCCTTAACCGTATAGGTTCTATGATCGAATATCATTTTCATTCCCCGTAAGTTTTCAAATCAGGTAAATATCTGCCGGTCTGAATTTTGGTTATTCTTTGTATTTCGAACGCTTATCCCTGACCATCTGGAAAACGACCAGGACAACAGCGATGCCAAAACCAAGATAGAGCCACTGCTTATTATCCGTTATCATCAAAGCGATCACGCCCAGGGCGAAGAAAAAACAACCCAGTGTAGTGCCGTTAAGCATATCTCTCACCCTTTGGAAACGTCTGACCAAACACTGAAACAACATGCTTTAAATGTCTGCATATCGTTATGGTGTCTATGAAGTGCCAGGGTAACCGAGTTCCCACACTGGGTTCAAGAATGGAAAAACAGAAACGCTTCCCACGGTCAGTCTCGACAGCGAAGATTATGACGCGCACACCAGCGAAATTTCATTCACGTAGAATGCCACACTACGGACTCACCGCCAATGAGATTGGCAGGTAACTTATCGATATGACTGTTCCTACATCCAAAAGCACCTATGCCACGGTTGCAATGAAAGGTGGGGGTTACTACAGCCAAAGGACACGGGGTGCCAAGGATGTTATCGATAATGCCGTAAGCATGCTGGAAGATGCCGTGGCTGCACTGCCCGCCCGTACGACAGAACGCAGCATCCAGATCGCTGATTACGGTGCTGCAGACGGTGGAACCTCCAAACAGGCCATCTATCGAACCATATCTGCCCTGAGAAGACGCTACCCCCAGCATCAGATCACAGTCACGTATTCCGATCTTCCCGGTAACGACTACTCCACGCTATTCCGAAACCTCACCGGCGTCGACGACGACAGTGAGGACAACTACCTCAAAGATTTTGGCAGTGTCTTCGTGAACGCGTGCGGCATCGGCTTCCACAGCCAGTTGATGCCAGACCAGACCCTGGACATCGGGTTCTCAGCAACCGCTATGCATTACGTATCTGAAAAGCCGTGCCAGATCCCCAACCATGTCCATATGGTTGGTGCGTCTGGTAGTGCACTCGACGCATTTTCACGCCAGGCGAGAGACGACTGGAACCGGATTCTACTGTCACGGGCGGCTGAGCTTAAGCCAGGCGGACGCTTGGTATTCATGAACTTTGGCATTGACGAAGATGGTCGCTACCTTGGCAATACCGGCGGTATCAATATGTTCAATACCTTTAACGATATCTGGCATGAACTCCACGAAGAGGGCTTAATTAGCCATGGCGAATGGGTTGATGCGACCTTTTCACAGTTTTACCGCACCCGGGAGGAATTCTGCGCGCCGCTGGTAGACCCCTCTTCCGAGGTTTACCAATCGGGGCTCCGGTTGGTGTCGGCCCATACTGGCGTTGTGAAGTGCCCCTACCGTGCTGCTTATGAAGCAGCCGGTGAGACTATGTCGACCCAGGAATTTGCCGCCAGTTATATTCCGACCCTACGCTCCTGGAGCGAAACGGTATTTGCCACGGCGCTGGATTCTGCCTCTCAGTCTACGCACATTGTCGAAAATAAGATGCTTTAACATTGGGTCATGACTTCCAGTAAAGAACTTGCAGATCAGTGTCTGGAATTTATTCGCCAGTTTGACTCTGTACTGATAGGCACCAGCGACACCACCGGAGAGCCGGATGTAAGTTATTCACCGGTCATTTATCACAACAGCAGATTCTATATCTTGATCAGCCGACTTTCCCCGCATACTGACCATCTGTATCAACGCCCTACCGCAGCGCTTTTATTCATCGAAGATGAGCGGGATTCAGAGCAGATCTACGCCCGCAGACGGTTGAGCTTTACCTGCTCGGCCCAGCCTTGTAAACGAGACAAGCAAACCTGGCAGAGCCTGATTCCTCTATTCCGACACCGCTTTGGTCCGATTATCGATACATTGACGGGTTTAAATGATTTCGTGCTGTTTCAACTGCAGCCCACCCAAGGCAGATGGGTGACTGGATTCGGTCGCGCCTACGGGTTCAGCGGAATGAATTTTCGTGAACCCGAACACCTGGGCGGTCGTTCTACCGATGAGCGTTCAAGCACCTGACCTGACAACCCCCGTCATACGGATTATTGGGCTAGGTTGGTTTTTGTCGGCTACTTTCGGCGGACCGATTTCGCCTGACGTTTGCTGATCACCCTGCCGGATCGAGGCGAACTTGTCTCAACTGAAACATCCCTCAACAACCCAGACAACTCATCGGCATACAGTGACCGATGGTACCCCGGTTTAAGGTCCCGCGGCAGGCTGATACCACCATAACGTATCCTGATCAAACGATTAACCGTACAGCCGATCGCGGACCACATGCGCCGGACCTCCCGGTACCGGCCTTCTCGAACCACAACATCGTACCAGCGGTTGGTTCCGCGGCCACCCCGTACTCGAACACGTTCAAAACGACACGGGTAACCCGACAAGGTAATCCCTTTTCGCATACGATCGATACGCCCCCGGCTTACCTCACCATGAATACGGCACCTGTATTCCCGCTCTATTCCACTCGAAGGATGCATCAGTCGATGTGCCAGATCACCATCGGTGGTAAAAAGTAACAGCCCTGACGTGTTGATATCCAATCGACCCACGCCGATCCAGCGCGCAGAACGCAACCGAGGCAAGTGGTCGAACACCGTTGGCCTTCCCTTGCTGTCTGCGCGGGTACATATCTCGCCGACGGGCTTGTGGTACACGATGATTCGAGGTGCTGTTCGTGGGCCAAGGCTAACGCGATGTGATTGCTGGTCTATTGCAATCAGATCGCCATCACTGACCGTTGAACCCAAAACGGCGTTTCGACCACCGACTTCGATCCGTCCTTCCCGGATCCAGTTTTCAATCTCCCGCCGCGACCCCAACCCTCGACGGGACAGATACTTCTGAATTCTTTCAGCCAATACGGTCAGCAACAGGCTGCGTTGACGTATTCGAGTCGATCGGTCGGTCGACATCGGCGACTGGATTCTCGTCACTATTGATTGGTTCCTCGGAATCACGTTCAGCCAGCTCAGCCTCCTCCGACGACATCTGGCGCGGTTCTGGCAGCAGAATATTAAGATCTTTCGCGATTTCAGCGAGTTCGCGCTGATCAGCCAGTTCCGGCAGCTGCTGGATCGATGCGAGATTGAAATACTCTAAAAAATCTGTCGTCGTACCATAGAGTGCTGGTCGGCCCGGCACCTCCCGCTCTCCCATCTGTCTTACCCAGCCACGCTCCAACAAGGTGCGCATGATGTCCAACTCTATGCCTCGACCGTGGTAATCCGACGTCAGTTGATCGAGGACAGCATTGAGCTCATCTGTAGCCGGGGCATCCTCCGGCTTAAACATTCCCCGTAGATCCTTGGTGGACAATGGTTCTTCAGCTGAAAACAACGCAGCTTCAACCATGTTGCTGATTTCTGTTTTATTCTTCATCTTTCTTTTGATTTCACATGGATCGGTGAACTGGAGTCATTCTGAATAACGATGAGCACCCCGCCTCGCACCAGTTCGAGCACTGCGATAAAACTCACCACCAGCCCCATCCGCCCTTCGTCTGGATCAAAAAAGTCCATTAAATCTACGTATTCTCCACTGCGGACTCGATCCATTATGCGACTCATACGATCTCGAACGGAAAGTGTTTCCGGTACCAACTGCAGGTGCTTTCGACGGTGGGCACTGAGCATAGCCGCCCTCATTGCCTCGACCAGGTCGTTCAGATCAACCAGCGACTCGATCTTCGGTGGGTCCGGGTCATCGATCCGGGCGTAGGCAATATAAAGGTCGCGCTCAAGACGAGGACGGGAGTCAAGCTGCTCTGCCGCACCCCGGAACCGCTCATACTCCTGCAGACGGCGAACGAGAGCCGCACGGGGATCTTCGGCATCTTCATCTTCGATCTCGGGCCGGGGCAACAGCATTCGCGACTTTATCTCCGCCAGCATCGCCGCCATCACCAAATATTCCGCGGCAAGGTCAAGGTGCAGTCGCCTCATCAACTCGACGTACTCCATGTACTGACGAGTGATCTCTGCAACCGGAATATCCAGTATGTCGATATTCTGCTTACGAATCAGATAAAGCAGCAGATCGAGTGGTCCCTGAAACGCCTCAAGAATAACCTCAAGCGCATCAGGCGGGATGTAAAGATCTTGAGGCCAGCTTTGTAGTGCTTCACCCGCAACCAGCACAGGCGACTGTTGGCCCTGCTTAGGGTCTGCAGTCAATTGGTCTGGCTGTTCAGTCATGTCGAACAGAGGTAGGAATTTCAAGCGCGCGTGGGCGTGCTGTATAGAAGATTGCACTCACGGCTGGTAATTGTAACCGCTTCCACCTCCGGTATCGAAACCTTAATTATCTTTTGAAGTCTTTAAGGCAGCACCACCGCCGAGCCGTTGCACACGCTGATCAAGGCATGCCTGCCTCAACACGCTTAATCGCCCACGGCCCGGAATGGCTATATCCCCCTCGATTTCGGCCAGCGGTTCCAGTACAAAAAGACGTACATGCATCCTGGGATGTGGCAGTTCCAACTGGGCAGAGGAGATTATCTGATCGGCGTACATCAAAAGATCAAGATCGAGAGGTCGCGGCCCAAATCGGTCGCCATTGCGAGTACGGCCGAAGCGCTTCTCTATCTTTTGAAGCACCTCAAGCAACCCATAGCACCCCATCCCGCACGATGCACGGACAACCGCGTTGATAAAATCAGGCTGAGCCACATGACCGATTGGCGCTGTGCGGTAAAGCGATGATCTGGCTGTCAGTTCTAATCCGGGTTCCTCGGTCAACGCGATGATTGCTTGCTCGACCTGATCAACCGCCTGACCCATGTTCGAACCAAGCCCAATCCAGACCACAACATCCGACGGACTGATTGTCACGAGTGTTTCCTTTTCCTTCGAGTACCCGCCTTACGACGCGGCTTGCCTTGCTCCAGCCCCTGAATCATCCGTTGGACGTCAGCCGGCGGCATTTCCTGTATCTTTGTCCACCAGTCGGCGAGGGCATCTGAAACCTCCCCGGTACCGGCTCGAAGAAGCAGAAAATCATAGGCAGCCCGAAACCGCCTGTGTGACAGTAAGCGCTTAATGGTGCGGGGTCGACGCTGCTCGAGTCGTATCTGGAGCTCCCAGATCTCTATCATGACAGCACTGACCCGGCGCGGAATTCTGACGGTAGGATGGAGTTCCTCTAAAACCCTGGCCGCCGATCGATGCAGATTTTCAAAAATAGATCGGTTTCCACCCGATTTCATATGCCAGGCTTGTTGCACCTGACGCCAAAGCAAAACAGAAAACAAAAATGGTGAGATTACAGGTTTTCTATCCGCCACCCTTTGATCCGTATTCCGGAGCGCACAAGGAATGAGCCCGTTCTTTTTGTTTAGATCTTGTTCGTTGAAGTGCCGAGTCGCTGATGGAAACAAAAATCGTAACAAGCCATAGCGGTCCAGAGCCTGGAAGCCAACGGCGCCGTGGCCGTTGTGCAGTACCTTAATAATCTCCTCAAACAACCTTGGCGGGGATACCGTTATCAGTGTCCCAGCCATCCTGGGCAGTAATTTCTCCATTTTAGCGTCTAATCTCAGATTCAGCTTGGCCTTAAATCGGACCGCACGCAACATTCTCACGGGGTCGTCACTGAAGCGCTGTCCGGGATCACCAATGATCTCAAGCCGCCTCTCCTGGATATGACCGAGCCCGTCAACATAGTCAGTCACCACCTCTTTGACCGGATCGTAGTAAAGCGCATTAATCGTGAAATCGCGTCGCAATACATCCTCATCACGGCGCCCAAACACATTTTTGAGTGGCATCTTTTTCTTCACTCGGCTCCTGCGCTGTTCCTGACGACCTGTATCGCTGCCTCTATAGGTAGACACTTCGATCACGTCACGCCCTATCCGAACGTGCACGAGCTGAAACCTCCGGCCGATCACGCGCGCCCGGCGGAACAGTTTCTTGATCTGGTCAGGTGTTGCATTGGTCACCACGTCAAAGTCTTTGGGTGACCACCCCAAAAGCAGGTCGCGCACGCAACCCCCCACCATTTCGGCCTGGAACCCACTGCCCTGAAGCGTACGGACAATGGAAATCGCAGCTGGAGAGATATCAGCAATTGATAGCCCCAGATCAGAGGCTGGAACCCGGCGCGCATGAAGTGCCGCACTGGAACTACCCACTGACATATCTATAACTTGATCATCATTTCTGGTGTGTACCTATGGTTACAACCCCGCACCACCGCTGCGCAGAACCAATCTCGTCACTGTGGCATCGCAAGCGCGTATGGTAGCATTCCAGGCTTGCTAATCCGGGCAAGTGCTCCCTTCGTCTAGCGGTTAGGACGCCGGCCTCTCACGCCGGTAACAGGGGTTCGATCCCCCTAGGGAGCGCCATTTCATTCCTCTACACTTGGGATGCCGCTGCCCAATACCACCGACTATTACCGCGATCCAGTTGGTAGGGTACTGGGCCTTCCAACAAAGTACCGAAGCACCCACACGCCACATGCCAGAGCAAATCCTATGAAACATAGGACAGCAAGTCCCGTAGCAAACCCCCCCGTCACATCATAAACAACCCCCAGCATCACAGGACCGCCCACCCCGCCAATTTCAGCCGTTGAAAAATAAAGGCCCCCGGCAGTTCCTGCGCGCCGTTCACCAATTCCCGGAGTCTCGACCAGTATCAGCATCATGATTGTCATCATCGACCCAGTCGCAATTCCCTGAAAAATAAGCCCTGCAAATAGCGGTATACCCGTAGGCACCCTGAGCAACGCCGTCGCACAGACACTGGACAGGCACAACATAAATAGGACGACTAAACGATACTGACGGGTCGCCAAACGAGGAACCGTCAACGCGCTTAAAACCGACACCAACACCATCAGTGCGGCTAAGTGGCTGGACTGAGTCATCGTCCGACCACTCGCTCTGAGTAACTCAGGCAACCAGTTACCGATGCCATGATTGATTGCGAATACACCGATGCTCATTAACAGAAGCAGGCGCACTACCGGATGACGCAGCAAAGGCAAAAGACCAAGATCAGTTGTAGGGAACTGTCGAAGATGCGATCGTGCCACGATCAGTTGGGCTGAAATCACAGACCAAACCACCGCAGCGGCCAGGGTAAAACAGCCCCATAACCTCAATACCTGCCGCCAGTCATTGTCCAGCGCAGGCAGCAAAACAGCATTGGTCAACAGCAAGCCCACGATTGCTCCGATTCCCGGACCGGTGACATAGATACCCATGGCCAGCCCACGCTGCCTGCTTTCGAACCAGGCACTGACAACCTTAGGCGCTCCTGTCGATATGATCGGTCCCCCCAGTCCGAAAACAGCCACAGCAAGCAGCAGGCTGATTTCATCCGTCGCAATGCTGCGCCAGAATGCGGATACCGCCATCAACAACGCACCACCCAGCATCGCCCAGCGAGGACCAACCCGATCGAGCAGAATCCCACACGGTATCGCCGAAAGAATAAAAACAAACTGCCAGGCTCCGAGCACCCGACCCATTGCCGAATGACTCATTCCGAGATCGGACTCGATCACTGGAACCAGAGGTGCTAGCGCCGCAATATTCAGACCAAAAGAAAGATACAGCAGCCATACGCCCAGGAGCATCCACCAGCGGCCCTTGTATGACTCTGGCTTGGTGCCGCTATTGAAATCTGACACTCATCTGCTCTTGATTTATTCGGATCTCAACCTAAATTAAAAGGCTTACCGCATAGCATTCCCAACCGTTATGCTCTGTATCCTGTCTACCAGACTCTGATCGACCGAAACACCATCAGACTCACTACGCTGCCGGTGTCCTAACCGACGCGAGCCAGGTAACCGAGCTTCACCTTGCGTCGTAATCGCTTGAGTGAGCGCATGTATCCGGTCATCGAAGGCATCGCTGGAGAAGGCATCGGGTGATAACGCCAGAAAACATTGCCCGGTTCTAGGAGGACCACCTTCAGTGCCAGAAAACGGACTGGCATGTATACCCAATGTTGCACCACTCAGCGCCGCCGCCATCACCTCAACCAGCAAGCCAATCCCGAACCCTTTATACCCACCACTGGGCGCCATCGACCCCTTCAACGCTTGTTCAGGATCCGTGGTCGGTTGACCATCTACATCCAACGCCCAACCCTCCGGAATAGCTCGACCTTCCCTGGATCGGGTCATTATTTCACTTTTCGCGACCACACTGGCGCTCTGATCCAGCACAAACGCGGCACCACCGGAATCACCGGGGACCGCCAGTGCAACCGGGTTGGTACCCACCACGGGTTTCTCTCCACCTACAGGAGCGATTGATGCAGGTGCGTTGGTAAAGCCAATGGCGACCAGTCCGTCCCCGGCCAAGCGCTCAACGTGATAGCCCAATACGCCACAATTATAGGAATTGCGTACCGTCAATGCTGCGCAACCCAGCGCCTTGGCTAACGGCCGCAATTTACCAAATCCAATATCAATTGCCGGATGTGCAAATCCGCAATCTGCGTCAACCACAATGGCTGAACCGTCCTGTGACAGTACAGCGGGTTCGGCAGCGGCGTTGACTTTACCGCACTTCAAATGTTCGCAATAGATCGGCACGTAAATGAGCCCGTGGCTTCTTATGCCGTCGCGTTCAGCGGCGCTAACCGCAGCCGCCAGCGAACTCGCAGCCGCCGCTGACGCACCCGAAGCGATCAACGCTTCTTTGGCCAGTGTAGATATTTCTTCTAGCGTCAACTGGATATCGGTCATAGCGTTTTTCCGTATTAACTTTTAGTCATTATCCAACAGGCCTGCACCGGCACCTGTCTCCTGCGAGCGATCGGATTCTGGCACCAATGTCAGCGCTGCCCATAACTCGAGCTGCTTTAATGAATCTTCACACACGTCCAGTCCTTCTGTGAGCGCGCTGTCACGTCGCCGAACAAATTCTTCCTGGGTAATCAGACAACCGGTAGTACCGCTGCCCTGATCAGGTTGATTTGGCCAAAGTGTCACCTCGGTGACCCTTGATGCTGTGATAGCCGATTGCTCCGTTACAGCAATGATCTGACAGGTCTCCTGGTTACAGTCTGCAATCACGGCCTGGCCTTCTAAGTGAACCCTGAGCCAGGCACGTCTTTTCAGTCCGGCACACGTCTTAGCCACTGCCGCCACCACCAGCAACGGCACATCAACCGAGATAGTAAATCCGGAATCCGGAACAGCGCCAGCTTGCAAAAGATCACTCAATGCCGGCCCGGCCAACAACACGGAAGCCGCAGTACCTTGTTTTGTGGTTTCGAGGACGAGTCCTGTTTCGTCGCGTACTAATTGAACTGATGGCGTTTCTGACGGCCAATCGGCCAGACAATCCACAGCACAGGCTACACCGTCAAAACTGAGTGAACTCAGCCAACAAACCGCGCCAGCCAGATCTTCTGCGATCCCGTGCGGTGCACCCCGACCGACTGCAGCTTTTCGGACCGTACTGTACAGCTCGTTTAATGACTGGCGCATCCAGTTGATCCGGGGGATACTGGTAGCCACCAGTCGTCAGAATCTGCCTTACCTAATTCGTCATAGAGAGGTGCTCCCTGGTATAAGGTTATCCGGGTCCATAAGTCTGACTTTGGATCAAACTTGGCTGCACCAAAAAACGCCAGTTTAAAACGCAGCATATCTAACGGCAGACAGTCATTGCCAATCAGATTCTCCCGAATCTCTCCGTACGGGTAACCGTCAAGGGATTGTACCCGCCGCACAATCTGCCGGTGCTGAGGATACATAAGGAGAAACTCAGCCAACTGCTGATTGGGCAAAAAAGATTGCAAATCCTGATAAAGCGAGTTGATGTCACGAGCAATTGCCAACGGCATCTCAAGCTCGGCACCGGCCTCTTCGTAGCGACGTCCAAATCGGGGCTCGAGCTTATTTTCAGAAACATACCAAAAATAGTGAGTTTGCGATTTAGAGTCAAAGTCGATACCCAGTGCCCAGTCGTACTGAATCTTCAGTCTTCGGATCATCTGTTCCACGGTGTCACTGGCATCCAGTTTATGTGTTTCATCAGCGGCCATTTTTGAAACCAGGTCTTGGCACCGATCGGAATAGGTTTCAATTAAAAGGCTGACCAGCAGTTCTTGACCTTCTAGGGTGAGGCTTTGAACGGATTTTTCGTAAACCAGATTCCATAAGTTGTCTAACCCAGCCTGACACTCTTCTTCGCCTATCCAGTTGGCTACTATTTCAAGATCGCCGACAAGCCGGTCGATACGCTCGCTTTGACGCTTATCATCAACGCGCCATTCCCCAACATGCCGCCTTGCCCTTCCCAGCAACTCATGAAAACGCTCGAGCTTGTCGGGTGCCACATCGGTTATGGAACGCACTCGCGCCAACGCCGTCTCTTTGGCAATCAACCAGTTATTCAGCAACCGTGGGTGAGTCACCAGAAAAGGCGCCATACCCAGACCGGTCGCATTGCCAATCCCCAGGTGACGCTTAAGAGATCGATCCAAAGGTACATATGTCTCCGGCGAACGTCGCCGAGCAATGTGCTCAACCAGATCTGTGGTGAACATTCGTATCATATAGAGCGTGAGCATCTCGGCCTGGAATGGACCTGCCAGTTCGGCTCTGGTTTCTATTCGACTCCGATCGGCAACCCCAAATTTTCCATTCCCATAGACTGCAGTTGTTCGCATCAGATAACCGATTTCACTAATCAGCAAGGTATCGGGTTGTCGCCCATTGGCCAGTGATTCACAAACATGCTCAAACAATCGCATACTGCGATTGGCACGTGCCAGTACTAGTTCAGTCGCTTCAAATCGGCCTGCTTCCTGTTTAGGCACAGAGTTTCTGAGCCGAGCAACGTCCTTTGAACTCGGTTCACCATCAAAAAGAACAAAAGATGCATCCCAGGCGGTTGCGATCACGCGATCCGTACGTTGGTCGTCATCAAGTGCATTTGAAAAACCAACCAGACTATAGTTCCGTTCCGGTCCGCGGGCGGTGTACACCATGTATCCGTAACCCCGATCATCCAGTTCGATACATGAAGCCCCCACCGACCACGCCTCACTGTGAAGTCGGCGGACCAGCGAACGCATGAAACTCAGACAACTTGGAAAACCAGACCCCATTCTCGCGAGAGAAGCCACCGTCGCCGGGGGCCGCAGTGGAACGGTAACGTTAACAACTGCCTGAGTCTCGTTCTGTACCATACGATTACGCGAACTCCACAACTAAGCCAATACTGACTTTCAACTGTCAGGGCCAAACGAGCGTTGGAAAAAATCGAGCCAATTGCCACCCATAATCCGGTCCGCCTCCGCACTGGTGAACCCAATGTTTTCCAGACCATTTCGTATATTGGGGAAGTCGGCATTATTATCAAACCACTGAGGCTGCGGTGGAAACCCTGACGCCGATGCTGACCCCTCACCATAGTCGATTTCTCGGGTCCAACGTCCATTCCGCATCCATGCCACCACACTGTCAGGCTGATCCTGACACAGGTCGCTGCCCAGACCAATATGTTCTATACCGATTTTTTCGACCGTTTCGGCAACCATCCGGCAGAACGTTTCTAGCGTGCAATCGCCTGCATCTTTTAAATGATGTGGATAAAGCGATAGACCCAGTACCCCCCCACTTTCCGCCAGGGCGATCAACACCTCATCTGACTTGTTACGACGTGCTGGATGCCAGGCCGATGGGTTAGCATGGGTAATTGCTATCGGACGCTCAGACAACTCGATGGCTTGTAGTGTCGATTTCTCTGCCGAGTGACTCATATCGATCACCAGACCAACACGGTTCATTTCCTTAATTACCTGGCGCCCCATACGCGTAATACCCGGATCCTCCTCCTCGTAACACCCAGTCGCCAGCACGGACTGATTGTTATAGGACAACTGCATGAACCGAGCCCCGAGTTGATGACAGATTTCAATTAACCCGATATCGTCAAGAATTGGTGAGCAATTCTGAAACCCAAAAATTATGGCGGTCTTTCCCTGCTTTTTTGCCTCAACGACGTCTTGGGCCGTACGCCCGGGCACGATCCTGTCCGAGTAAATCTGGAAATATCGGTTCCAGGTCTCGAAATTAGATACAGTTTCCCGAAAATCTTCGTGATAACAGATTGTCACGTGAACAGCATCAACACCCCCAAGCGCCATCTGATCAAAGATAGGCCGGGACCAATTGCAGTACTGCAAACAATCAATAGTGATCGCTGAGTTCAAAACAACCATCTACAGCCAGTCGATCTGATAAGGGTATGTCGACATACGTTCCACACCTGTTTCGGTAATGATGACTTGCTCTTCGAGCTTAACGCCTTCACGACCGCCATCAGACCCTATAAAAGATTCTACGCATAAAGTCATCCCAGGAACCACCTCACCATCATACCCTTTTTTATCAAAATCCACCCAATGCTTAATGCTGGGATACTCATCCGCGAGCCCGACGCCATGGATCAGGACAGAATAGCGATTCGACAGAAACTCGTCGGGTATTTTCCAGCACCGTTCGGATACATCACGAAACGTCAGACCCGGTTTGAGGGCTGCAATATTGGTTTCGATCTGCTCGTAGGCGGCGGCATACAGACGGCGCTGCTCATCACTGGGTTGCTCACCACATAACCAAGACCGCGACATATCGGAGCAGTAACCATATGGCCCGATCAGATCAGTATCAAAACTGACTAAATCGCCACGTTCAATCTCACGCATCGAACATTCTCTAAACCAGGGATTCGTACGCGGCCCTGAGGACAACAACCGAGTTTCTATCCACTCACCGCCCATCCGGATATTTGTTTCATGCAGCTTTGCCCAAAGAGCGTTCTCTGTGATACCCGGTTCCAGAGCCTCTTCCATGGACTTACAACCCGCTTCACACACTGCCATCGATGCACGCATCAGTTCGAGCTCTTCCTGTGACTTAACTGCCCGTGCATGTTCAGAAACCGCTTCCCCGTCAACCAGTTCGAGCCCCTTTTTACGTAGCGCATCAGTCCCTATAAATGAAAGCCGATCAACAGCGAGCCGTCTATTTCCGCCTGCATGAGCCTGCATTAGATCGTAGATCTGTTCAGCAAACAGTTTCGCCCTGGATTCACTGTGATAACTCGCTGCAAAAAAATAGAACCCCGGAATCGTCCGGTAATCATCGACGCCTGGCAAGCCCTCAGCGAGATGAGGAAGATCTGCATAGTCAAACAAAACAACTGGGCCATCCTGTGCAACAAAAACACAGCGGGTTTCATAGTGCGAGCACCAGACCTGCATGTTAGTGGCATCCGTTGCGTACCGGGTATTGATCTGATCGAACAACAGCAACCCAGCAACATCTGCCAACGCCATCTGCTGGCGCAGGCGCCCCAGTCTGTATTGACGTACGGCGTCGAGATCGACGGGTGCTTGGGTGTATTCCATTGCACCGTGTTGACGGTATTTTCGGGACCGCTTTGCAGCCGCAACAGATTCAATTGGCATGGACAAAAACTCCTACGAAGACCCAAAGAATGTGAGTGCAATATACTCGGCGCTGCCGCTCGTCACAACCAACTGGTCCCTCACGCAGTGGGTCATCCCGAATCAACTGCCGCTTCAATTCTCGACCTGTCATCTGGTAGTGAGAGTGCACCGACAGCCCCCAAAGTTGCTACGATTGCAGCCAGTAAAAAAGCCGAACCAAATGAACCCGCCGCGTCCGCTATAGCACCTGCGATCCCTGGTGAGATTGCTTGTCCCACCCCAAAAAACACAGTAATAAATCCGAGTGCCGCCGGCGCAAGTCTGTACCCGAAAAGATCACCACAGGCAGCCGCCATAATCCCCGGAATACTCCAGGCGGTAATACCAAACATCACGGATGAAACAATGTACACCGTATTACTTGGCCACAGAGATACCAGCGCATAGGCAGCGGCTTGCACCAGGTAAACGCTCAACAGAGCGTATCTGCGCCCGACCACATCTGACAAGCTGCCCCAGATCAGGCCACACAGCAGGCTACACCAACCCATCAGCATAAAGAGCCGACCTGCACCGATTGTGGTGTATCCCCCCTCGGTCACCAGCATCTTGAAAAAGAACGTCACATAAATAATGTAAGAAAATCCGAAGGCAATGTAGACCAGCCCCAAATGCCAGGCCGTAGTGGATCGGTAGACGTGTGACCAGTCCAGGCGATCGTCGGAAAACCCTTCTCCCATTGCTGTTTCGTTATCGTCAGCAGCAATCGGCTTCAGCCCTTTTTCAGCCGGGTTATTACGCAGCAGGAAAGCTCCTGCCACGGCAAGTAGCAAGGTAAAACAGCCAAATACATACCAACACACCCGCCAGCCCGATCTGCCGAAGTCGTCCAGCAGGTAGGGCACGAGTGGGCCCAAGGCTATCAGGGCAATAGATGAACCACTGACAGCTATACCTGTCGCCATTCCTCTGCGCTTGGCCGAGAACCACGCTGACACCACCCCGTAAATGGGTATGTTGGCCATACCGCTGCCAACCCCGGCTAACCCTCGCCAGAATCCTACTGCCGTAAACCCATCTGCCAGACCCGTCAGGATCATACTGAAGCCAGCCAGACCCAGGCCCAGTGCGATAACCCGGCGGGGCCCGAATCGCGCTGCCAACATACCGCCGAGCAGGCTGGCGATCAGATAGCCCACAACATGGATTGCCGCCAGCACACCCGCCTGGGTGTTGTCCATGCCCAGATCAACCTGCATTGCCGGCAGGACAATGGAATACCCGAACCTGGCCAGTCCCAGCGCGCCGAAAGCAACCAGTGTCGCCAGGACCAGGATTATCCAGCCGTAGTGCAGCGCAGACAATGAATGCGGTCTCATCTGCCTAGGTGTTCATCCATCCAGTTCAACCCATCAAGCGTGCTGCCACGGGGATTGTATTCACAGCCCACATGACCTTCATATCCCAACGCATCAATCAGGCCAAACAGATACGTGTAATTGATTTCGTTGTCGTTCGGTTCATGCCGGCCTGGGACGCCTGAGATCTGGATATGGCTAACGAGTTCAAAATGTTTCTGGAAAGTCGATGCCAGGTCTCCTTGTTCCATCTGCGTATGATAGAAATCAAACTGCAGACCCACTCCCTCGTCACCGACTAGCTCGATGATGCGCCGTGCATCCTCCACCGTATGGACCAAATAATCGGGTACGTCGACGGAATTAAAAGGCTCTACCAGTATTTTAGGTCCGCCCCGACCGGCCTTTTGAACGGCATACCGAATGTTGTCTACGTAAGTCAACAGCGCGACTTCGCGGTCCAAACCCGCCGACACCAGCCCTGACAGCAAATGCATCTGTGGACAATCCAGACGGGCGGCATATTCAAGGCCGTAATCAATCTGCTCGCGACATTCCGCTTGCCGATCCGGAAACACGGCAAGACCGCGTTCACCGGCTATCAGATCACCCGCCGGGATGTTAAGCAGAATCAGTTCAAGCCCAGTTGAATTCAGACACCCTAAAAGCTCTTGCGGCGTATGGTCGTAGGGAAATTGGCACTCAACTGCTGTAAACCCGGCGGCTGCAGCCGCAGAGAACCGATCGAGAAACGGATACTCGACAAACAACATCGAGAGATTGGCAGCAAATTTCAGCATCTGGGGCTATTCTGTCGGGTGCAGACCATAACTCCGATCTAGGTGGCGCCTCCATCTGCCGCCGGCGGCACAGCCTTTTTTGGGGGAACCACACTGCGTGCAACCGATGCATCCAGTGATTCGTAGTCGAAGTAACCGATCACATCATATAGTTCGCTACGGTCAACCATGTCCTCTAGAAACTGATGTGTGGTGCCAGTCCGGGCCAGACCCTGGTACAGCTGGTCCATTGCCCTCGCCGCGATCCGCAACGAAGACGCCGGCCAGATCACCAGGCGGCATCCCATGACTTCGAGTTCGGTGGCTGAGAAGTAGGGTGTGCGACCGAACTCTGCCATGTTGGCCAAAACCGGGGCGCCCACACGCTGCGTTAAGGTCCGAATGCTCGCTTCATCCTTCAACGCATCTGCAAATACCAGATCTGCCCCGGCCTCGATATAACGGTTCAGGCGATCGATCGCGGATTCCAGGCCTTCACCATCGACTGCATCAGTACGCGCGATGATTCTGAGATGGGATCGTGCTTTTCGTGCTGCGGCCACTTTTGCGCACATGTCTTCAGTTGATATCAATCGCTTATTATTCAGATGACCGCATTTTTTGGGCAATACCTGGTCCTCCATCTGCATGGCCGCAGCACCGGCACTTTCCAGTTCCTGCACAGTCCGCATCACATTGATCGCCTCGCCGTAACCCGTGTCGGCGTCAACCACGAGTGGTAACTGGGTGGCACGGTAGATCGACCGGACATGAGCACTCAACTCCTCCAGCGTCATAATGCCAAGATCAGGCAAACCCATGCTGCTGGATACTGCTGCACCTGACACATACAGGCACTCGAACCCGGCCCGTTTTGCCAGCAGACCGGCAAGGGCGTTGTGGGCGCCGGGAATTCGAACGATCCCCTGTTGTGCAATGAGTTGTGTCAATCTGACGCCAGGCGGTTGGTTGTGTGCATCACTGTCAGTCAGCCAGGTCATCTGCTTTCCTCGATCGGTTGATTCTCATGGATTCAACGTAAGGATATGCGAAAACTTGCCTTCAGGTCAGTTTTTAGGCCCAATGGAGTATTAAGACCGGAAATTCACCTGATTCAATCACTCATGCCCCAATACAAAATTCCTGCAGTTTTTATGCGCGGCGGCACCAGCAAGGCACTGATGTTTCATTTGCGCGACCTGCCCGACCAGCAACATCTGTGGCCTGACCTGTTTATATCCGCTATCGGCGCTGACGACCCTTACGGACGCCAACTGAATGGCATGGGTGGTGGGGTATCATCGCTGTCCAAAGTTTGTGTGATATCCCCCTCAATGCGACCAGATTCCGACGTGGACTATCGGTTTTTCCAGCTGTCCCCTCGAAGCCGCATTGTTGATTCCTCGGCAAGTTGCGGCAATATGGCTGCAGCTGTGGGCCCGTTTGCTGTGGATGAAGGTCTGGTTTCGGCGAAGGGTGAGCGCATCTGTGTGCGTATCTTCAACGTCAATACAGACCGAATAATTCACTCAACATTCTCGCTGGATGAGGGTGCGGCAGCGGTCAATGGCGACCTCAGCCTGCCTGGCGTTTCTGGCTCAGGCGCGCCGATCAACCTGGTATTTGAAAATCCCGGTGGGGGCGCTACTGGCAAGCTTCTGCCTACTGGACAACCTGCCGACGAACTGCTGGTTCAGGGCACCCGTTATGCAGTGTCAATGGTTGATGCGGGCAACCCTTGTGTATTTGTGTGGGCACAGGATCTGGGTCTGGTCGGCTGTGAGTTACCCGACAGATTGTCACAACTCAGCGAAGTTCTCGACACGCTTGAGAATATCCGCCTCAGCGCCAGCGTTGCCATGGGTATCGCGGGAAACATCAATCAAGCGTCAGCAATTCCGGGGATCCCCAAAATAGCGATTCTGTCCTGTCCCTCCGATTCCGTGACCTTGTCAGCGGAAACTATCGGCAAGGACGACTGTGACCTGGTGCTCCGGATGATTTCGGTCGGCCAGCCGCATCGAGCTATACCTGTTACCGGTGCTCTGTGCACGGCTGTTGCGGGTCGAATCGAAGGTACACTGGTGAACCAGTTAACCAATAAGCGGTCAATAACGCAAAGTATTCGCATTGCCCATCCATCCGGCATCAGTGAGGTGGATGCCGAGGTGGTACAGCAAGAGAATGGCTGGCATTCCCGTTCAGCCAGCATCAACCGTACCGCCCGGCGGTTGATGGATGGGTATGTTTATGTGTCGACAGCCAACCCGAAGGCCGGACACAGTGCCCCAATTACCGGACAGAGGTAGCCTCTTTTAAGCTTTCTGGATCAACCGGATTCAGTAAATCCTAAGAGCCTTCAGGGACTGGTCAAGTGCGTCGATAAACTGGTCGATCTCGGCTTCACCCATAGGCGTCGACAATACGCCGAATAGACCGCGACTGCCGAGCAGAACGCCGCGTGACAGCATCTCGCGGTCAAGACCGGTAAGTTCCGGTCCACTTTCTCTACACTCAATCAGCTCACGAAAATCAACCGGCCGGCGCGCACTCAATAATAGACAAAACATAGAGCCACACCCCGTGACCTGATGTTGAACACCACGACGTTGGAGCATCTCTGACAAGTTCGCACGCAACGTATCACCCAGTTCGGCCAGACGGATATACTCGTTCTGGGTCATCAGTCGCATCGTCTCGTAGCCCGCCGCCATGGTAACGGGATTCCCGTTATAGGTACCACCGTGATGTACTTTCTCGCCGGGGCGATGATCGAAGACGGACATAATTGCTGTACTGCCGGTAACCGCACCGACCGGAAAGCCGCCACCGATGATCTTACCCATCGACATCAGGTCTGGTGTTATGCCATTGGCGTGACCAGCACCCCGGTAGCCAATCCGAAATGACATCACCTCGTCGAAGATCAGCACCACACCGAGCTCCCGGGTCAACTCCCGCAATGTCTCGAGAAAGCCCTCGACAGGCGACAACAGGCCCAGGGCGGCAGGCAGGGGGTCAATCAGCACAGCGGCTAGTTCATCGGCACAGTCTTCGATAAGTTGGGCGCAGATTTTCGGCCGGTTCCAGGGTAGCGTGACCACGTCCTTTCCGAGGTTCGGCACCATACTGGTTTCCAGTGTGGTCTGCGGACTGTCCACTTCACCCCAGTTTCCCGGGCGCGAAGAATCGCTGGCCTGTGCATAATCGTAGATACCGTGATAGCAGCCTTCGAATTTTGCAATTTTCGATCGGCCGGTATAGGCCCGAGCCGCCCGAATGGCGAGC
Source organism: Gammaproteobacteria bacterium REDSEA-S15_B12 (assembly GCA_001629395.1). Classification (GTDB taxonomy): domain Bacteria; phylum Pseudomonadota; class Gammaproteobacteria; order Arenicellales; family UBA868; genus REDSEA-S09-B13. Next base: position 20,195 of record LUSG01000081.1, read on the forward strand.
AGCACGGCCTCGCTGCCGGAATTACAAAAACGAACTTGCTCAGCGGCAGGTATTCGGTCCACCAGTAGCTCAGCCAACCGGATGTCGTACTCCGTGGGCAACGAAAATGCAGTGCCCGTATGGATCACCTTACTGACAGCAGCGGTTACATCGGGATCCGAATGCCCTCGGATCAGCGCCGTATAGTTATTTATAAAATCAATCCTTTCCTCACCCTCCACATCGGTTACCCGGCATCCATGACCCGATCGAGCATAGACCGGATAGGGGTCCATGACGATCGTGTGGCGAGAATTACCGCCCGGCATAACCGTAAGGGCCCGGTCGTAAAGCCGTTTGGATTCCGACTGCTGATCCAGGTACGCCGCCAGTTGCATGATCTGTCCTCCAGGCTGCCTGGGGTTCGAATCGTTCACTCAGATCTTCACCTCAGAGTTCGATCACAATGTTTCCATAGTCGTCCAGACTGGCCTCACCCCCGGGTGGGACCAGACATGTCGCATCATACTCTTCAATGATACAGGGGCCTGAATGTGGCCTACTGAGTGCCTCACGCGCAATTACGGGCGCGTCCAGCCAGGCATGTTCACGGCCAAAGTAGGCCTGCCTGTGTGTACCCTGCTGTTTCGTGTTTTGTACCGCATGCAATCCTTCCGGCACACGGGAGACTGTAGATAGTCCCTGCCCAACCAGTTCCAGATTGACCAACTCCACAGGTTCATCCGGACCTGCCCGATGCCCGTAGGTTCTTTCGTGTTCGTCACCGAACGCATCCTGCAACACCTGCAATGCTGCTTGGTCTATCGGTCCCTCTGGAACAGGAACGCTGAGTTCATAAATCTGACCCTGGTAGTGCATATTGGCTGAGCGGATCAATCTGCGTTGTACGGGCGGGAACCCATCCACAGACAGTTGGTGGTCAGCTTGGACTTCCAGAAGGTTCCAACCCGACTCCAGGTCAGCTGGATCAGCGCTCTGCAGCACTCTTCTGAGCGTTTGGGAATAATGGTGCTCGACCTCAGCACACAGCAAACCGAACGCAGAAAAGACACCTGGAGCGGGCGGCACCAGTATCCGTCGCATATGCAAAATGGCTGCCATAGCGCCTGCAAACAACGGCCCATTCCCACCAAATGCGAACAAAACGTAATCCCTGGGATCACGGCCCCGCTCGCTGGATACAGACTTGATTGCCCGAATCATGTTGGCCGACGCGATCTCATAAGCGCCATAGGCTGCCTGTTCAAGCTCTAGGCCCAATGGTCCGGCAATCGTTTTAGCGAACACTTCCTTACTAAGTTCCGTATTCAAAGGCAGATCCCCCCCCACCAGGGGGTTGGGATTCAAGTAGCCCAGGATTGCGCAAGCGTCTGTCATCGTCGGCTCGGTACCGCCTTTCCCGTAACACACGGGGCCGCAGCCAGACAATGGACCCACCACCTGCCCCTACTTCAGCGAGATCAATGGCGGGCACTTTCAAGCGGTAACCGGACCCGGTCAACAAGCGAGACCCGGCCATGATGCCACCACCGACACTGTACTCAACGGCACGGGAATACTTGCCATTTTCTATCAGAGACGCTTTGGCGGTTGTACCGCCCATATCGAATGTCACGATGTCACCAAGTCCAAGTTTCTGACTGAGAGCATGAGCACCGACGACACCGGCCGCCGGTCCGGACTCGATAATATGGCAAGGCAGAGAACGGGTCTGGTCTACGGTTGTCAGCCCGCCATTTGACTGCATGAGTAACAATGGGGCCTGTAGACCTTCATCTTGTAACCTGGCAACAAGTGAATCCAGGTAACTTGCGACGACTGGCAATAGATACGCATTAATAACCGTTGTCGATGTCCGCTCGTACTCCTTGATCTCAGGCAACACGTTATAGCTGACACAACAGGGGAGATCGGGCGCCATCTCTTGCATTACTTCAAGAATCAGTTGCTCGTGAACCGGATTGACAAACGAATTGATCAGACAAATGGCTATCGCTTCTACATCCTCAGTCAGCAGTCGTTCAATAGCCTGCCGGGCGTCAGTTCGATCTAAGGGTTTCTGGATTTCGCCGTCGCGATCTGTTCGTTCTTCCACTTCTACCCGAAGATAACGCTCCACAAGCGGTGGCGGTTTTTCCCATTTCAAATCGTACAGTCGCGGCATACGCAGCGTACGCAGTTCCAGTACATCCCGAAATCCGCTGGTCGTGATCAGTCCGGTCCGTGCACCGGACATTTGCAATATCGTGTTCGAGGCAACTGTGGTGCCATGCATGATCTCAGACACAGTGACACCCTGACCGTCAACTGATGCCAGGATCTCCCGAATCCCAGTCACAATGCCGCGGGCATAGTCATCTTCAGTTGACGAAACCTTGCGGGTCATGATCTGACCACTAGGTCCTACCAACACGATGTCGGTAAACGTCCCTCCAATATCAACACCCAGGCGGTATGAAACTTGCTGAGAACTGCTCTTTTGATTAGCCGAGCTCATACATCACTCCAACTGATATCCGCCATTGGTTGGTCTCCTCTCGCCTCACGAAGACTGTTCCTCAAATCACGGGTTGCCTGTTTGTCGACACTAAGGGCCTGCAGGTCAATGATTACACCATACTCATTTAATGCGCCTTCCGGGGTGACGTATTCGTTTCGGACATCTTCCAAAACTCTTTGGGGATCCCGTTCGAGCGGGTCACCCCAACCGCCGCCACCCGGTAACTCATGCCGAAACACGTCACCCTTTCGAAGGGTCATCGTCAATTTTGAATCCAATAGCTCGGCATCACTGTCAGGGTTCATCATGTTCTGCGATGATTTGCCCGGTTTCCCGCCGTACAGACCGTAGGGTCTTATTTTCTTTCGATCTGAACGTACTTGTAAGACGGCTTCAGCCTCAAGAAAACGATAGTCACGGCGATAGGGCACACCGCCTCGGTATTTGCCGGCGCCGGCCCTATCCGCTATCAGTTCATAACGCAGGATCTGTAGGGGGTTCTGGGATTCGATCAACTCCACTGACTGCGATGCCATATTCGCAAACATGTTTGAATTACCCTGGACTCCATCCGCCCAAGGTCGCCCACCCCAACTCCCACAGGCAAAGTCAACAAAAATAAATGGGTCCCGGGCGCTGTCGTAGCCGCCAATACTCAGACCAGAATTTCCGCCATCCGACGCTGCTCCTACTTTCTCCGGCAACATCATCGCCAACGCACCGAATGCACAGTCGCCCATACGAAATCCAGTCAGCCCTCGTGCCGCACAGGCAGCGGGCAGAACCATATTAGTAATAGTTCCAGGAGGTGCTGTGACTTTAATCGCACGGAAAAGACCTTCGTTGCACGGGATGTCATAGTCGAGTACCGACCGTACTGCGGCATATGACACTGCCTTCGTAAAAGACAAGGTACAGTTAATCGCACCTTTGACCTGGGTGGAACTGCCCGCCCAGTCGACGCCAATGGAGTCATTCTGTTTCGTGATCGTGCAGTGCAGGCGTATGGGCTGATCACGATCGATTCCATCATCGTCTATCCAATCTTCAAACTCGAAAACACCATCAGGTAAGTTCTGCAACGCGGTTCTTGTCAATCTCTCGGTATGGTCGATCACCTCCTGCATGTAAAAGCGGGTTGTCTCTTTACCGAATCGTTTAACCAGTTCCATGAACTGTTTTTCCGCGATAGCGCAGGCCGATAACTGGGCGCGTAAATCACCAAACACCTGTACCGGTATACGAACGTTTTTCTCAATAAGCCGCCACATTGTGTCGTTCGGTTTCCCAGCACTGAACAGCTTAACCGGTGGTATCCTCAGACCCTCCTGATAGATCTCGGTTGAGTCCGAAGCATTCGAGCCAGGCACACGACCACCGACATCGGCCTGGTGCGATATGGTCGCGGCTATAGCAAGCTGCTCACCCTCGACAAAGATCGGCTGGAAAATAAAAACATCTGGAAGGTGCATACCGCCGGCATAAGGATCATTCATAACAAAAACATCACCGGGGCCGATGTCATCGCCAAAGTGTTCTAAGACCGACTCCAGAGCTGTAGGTATAGAGCCTAAATGAAGAGGAATCGTCAGGCCCTGGGCAACCAGTTTCCCCCGTGCGTCTGTAAATGCAGTGGAAAAATCCATGTTATCCCGTAGAACACCGGAATAAGTCGTTCTGCAGATCGTTACTGCCATTTCATCTGCGATCGAAAACAGGGCATTTTTGAATAGTTCGAGTGTGACGGGGTCGGATTTCATGATCTGATCAAATTTTTTTCTTCCTGATATGGTCTTATAGACTGTCCTATACGACAATTCAAATTTCTTCGTTTATTCACTGAAATGACCATGACTGACGCCATCGACCATCCAGCCAGCTTTGTTTATGACCAGGCACTGATTTGGGACAACCATGCGGGATTCGAGAGTCGCCCCGATGTCGACCTGTCCCAGCTGAATCACTGGCGCGCCAGTGGTGCCAGCTTTGTCTCCGTCAATGCGGGCTACGACGTAAGACCCTGGACCAATACCATCCACACACTGGCCCATGTCCGCCGCTGGATCATGGCCCGACCCAATGACTATCTGCTGGCCAGGAACACGGCCGATATTCTGCAGGCTCGATCTGATGGCCGTCTGGCCATAGCCTTCGATATCGAGGGCATGGAAGCCCTGGATGAAAATATCGACATGATCCAGCTCTACTACGATCTTGGTGTGCGCCAAATGCTGTTTGCCTACAATCGTAACAACAGCGCCGGCGGCGGCTGTCACGATGAGGACACAGGCCTGACACCGTTTGGTCGATCAGTTGTAGAGGAAATGAATCGCGTCGGCATGCTGGTGGATTGCTCCCACAGCGCTTACCGCACCACAATGGACGCGATGGAGCTGTCTGAATCACCGGTTACGTTTTCTCACTCAAACCCCAAAGCACTCTGCGACCACCCGCGTAACATTACCGACGACCAGATCCGGAGTTGTGCAGCCACTGGTGGTGTGATCGGTATCAACGGGATCGGAAAGTTTCTGGGAGATTCCATTGAGCCGGAACATTATGTCGATCACATCGCGTACACCGCCGACCTGGTTGGCGCTGGGCATGTTGGCGTTGCTCTGGATTACAGTGATGGAAGCGACGATCTGCAAGATGCCATAACCGGGCAGTCAAACTTCTGGCCGCCTCAGTGGTACAGTGGGAAGATGGAGTTCATGGCCCCCAACCGGTTGATTGACGTAGTTGATATTATGCTACGCCGAAATTTCTCGAGCGAAGACATTACGGGAATACTCGGTGGCAATTTTTTTGCACTCGCTCAGCGTGTCTGGGTATGAACTCGACTAACGCCCAGTTATTGCCTTAAACAAACCCAGAGGCCGCCATGTCACAGTCAGGACTTATGCAGGGATTTCCGCCCAGCCCCGAAAACCAGGTCACAACACAAAACTGGCGAACATCACCTTTTAGCAGTTGGGCATTTCGCAACATTCGCCAACTCCTGCCAACAGCACCGATCCATGCGAGTCGGAACCACCGTTGGGAACTCTCTCGAACACCCAGGAATCTAACGGATCTGCCATTTCAAGATATCCAGGGCAGAGAAGTTACTCTGGGCAAATTTCTCATTGACAACAACGTAGACGGCTTTATCGTTTTACACAATGGTGCCGTCGTTTTTGAACATTACGATCATGGCCTGCTGCCATATTCCCCACACATCCTTTTTTCAGTTTCAAAATCAATGACGGCGATCCTGACCGGAATTTTAGTTGATAGAGGTTTTCTTGATCCCGACTCACCGATCACTGAATACATCCCTGAAGTCAATAGCTCTGCTTATGAAACTGCTACGGTGCGCCATCTCCTGGATATGTCGGTCGGGATCTCATTTAACGAAGATTACGAGAATGAAGCAGGCGACTTCGCACGCTACCGCATGGCAACGGGCTGGATTCCGATAACCGAACCCGGCGCCCCGGACAATCTACGATCATTTCTGCCCACTTTAAAAAAAGAAGGCGACCACGGAGTCGCATTCCATTATGTCTCTCCCAACACTGACCTTCTGGGGTGGGTACTTGAACGCACCAGCGATCTCCCGTTTGCAGAACTTTTCAGCAGGGAAATCTGGCAACCTATGGGTGCCGAATACGATGCTTACATCAACGTCGATCGTTTGGGTGCTCCACGGTCCGCGGGTGGTATCTGCGTCACGCTGAGAGATTTTGGTCGATTCGGACAGATGTGCCTGGACATGGGACTTGGCAATGGACAGTCAATCGTGCCGAACTGGTGGCTCAGGGATATTCGCCAGAACGCAGATCAGGCCGTCTGGAATGCGGGCAACTTTGCGGAATTTATGCCTAACTGGCGATATCGGAGTAAATGGTACATCTCTCCAACCGGAGTTTACGCCGGTCTGGGCGTATTCGGGCAGTTTCTCTATGTGGATCCTGCCGCAGACGTGGTTATCGCACGGTTTTCTTCCCGTCCAAAGGCACTGGACCCCACTGACAAGGATTCAAGCTACTTGGCTTACGAAACGATCTGTGAGCTGCTCAACCGTTGACTGCGAATTACTGTGGACTCAGTCCCCAGCCGGTAATTCCATCTCGCCAAGGTCCCACCAAATACCAGTCATGATCCGTAAGGCCTCGCGACTGACACTACCCAATAGATGTTCGTTAGCTGCATGTTGTGAACAGCCGCTATAGGAATGCGGCACCCAGATTGTTGGCAGACCCAAAATCCCAGCAAATACATCGTTGGGCAATGTGCCGCCTAAATTCGGGATCACTGCAACTTCCTTTCCAGTGGTGGCCCCGATGGATGCGATCACCCATTTCACCCAGGGATGATCAGGCTCCAGTCGGGTCGCTCTTGCTGCCTTACCTTGCGCAGACAACTCCACGTTGCTAAACCCCCGTTCATCCAGGAACTCCCGCAGCGCGGGTAATAACTGTTCAGGGTCTGTCGGCACCACAAATCGCACCTGACAGTGGGCGAAAGCCTTTGGAGGTATCGCATTCGCTGGGCTTTGCGGGTTACCCGTTTCAAATGCGAGTACCTCGAACGAATTCCAGCCAAACAGCTGCTCGGGTGGTGTCAACCCGGGCTCTCCCCAGTGGGGATCGATGTCGGGACTGTTTTCGTCCTGGTCTACTGTTAACTCGCGCAACACACCCTGAACCGAACCCGGAATTTCATCCAGGCGCCACTGTGGGACTTTGATCTCACCGGTGGATGACGTGATTGCGGCGATTGCGTGCGCGAGAATAATCCCGGGGTTCGCCAACAACCCTCCCCAGTTACCCGAATGATGCCCACCCTCGCGGAGATCGACGCTCATAGCGAAGTTAAATGCACCCCTTGACCCCATGAAAACAGTCGGTTGCGCGGGCGCAATGCGCGGTCCATCTGATGCAATGAAGACATCCGCTGACAAACGGCCCTTGTTTACCTCACAAATCTCGCTCAATCCAATCGACCCGACTTCTTCCCCGGTCTCGATCAGTACCTTGATGTTGAACCCCAGATATCCACGACTGGCCAATACGTACCTGAGCGCAGCAAGATTGATCGTGTGCTGACCTTTGTTGTCCGCCGAGCCGCGGCCAAACCAACGATCACCATCTTGGGTCAATACCCAAGGACTCAAATCGCGCCGCCACTGATCGTCGTATCCCCGGACCACATCACCATGGCCGTAGGTCAACACCGTGGTGTATGCAGGATCCTCTTCACGATGCGCAATCAGCACTGGACCCCCTCCGGCAACTGGGTTATTTTCGATTGCGTATACGAACCCCATGTCGGCTAATTCCGCTGCGATCTCGTCTTCCAGATACCGGTGTAGATCCGCAGCTCGTTCTGGCACCTGACTCTCAGTCGGAATGCTGACCCTGCGACTGAGGTCAGAAAAAAACTGATCCTGATCGAAGTATTGCTCTATCTCTTGTATTACAGAGGCGCGAGTCATGATCAATTGACGGACTGACGCAAGCGATCGCCAAGTAGCGGAGTAGGCTTCAGTGCCAGAGCCATCAGGAAACCCAAAACGCTTAAACCGGTCACTACGAGAAACGCAGTATCGTAGGCACCCATTAAATCGTAGAACCAGCCTGTTAACCACGGCCCAAGCGTAGCACCGAGAGAACCCAGAAACATGACAATCCCAAAAATCACACCGTGGGCGCGCGTTCCAAAATATTCGGCAACACTGGGTGAGGCAACAGCAAAAAGCCCGCCATGCGCAATGCCGTAAACGAATGCAAATGCGAATAACCATTTCGGGTCAGACAATAGCTGAAGAAATACAATACTCAGGAACAGCAATCCAAACGCTATCAACAGCGAGCGTTTAGCACCAAAATAATCGAATCCAGCTCCCAATGTCAGTCGGCCGAGAATACTACAACCCCCGATTACCGACAGCACTATTGCTGAGGCGGCGGGTTCAAGGCCTTGATCAATCCCATGGGGAACGACATGAATGATGATTGAAAAAAGGCAGTACCAGTCTGCAAACTTCGCTATGGAGATCAACCAGAACTGGCGGGTTCGAACAGCTTGTTTCAAACTCAGGCCCGCCTCTTCGCCTCCACCGTTCTTGGCACCCTCTTTCTGCTCCTCACCCCACGGCATGAGGCCCAGCGACTTTGGATCACGTCGCATCACTTGCGCGGCAATTACCGTCACAATCAAGGCCAATATTCCTATGAGCATCGCGGTCTCCCGCCAGCCGTAATGCAAAATGAGAAATGCGGCAATCAACGGCACTGTGAGTTGACCTATACCCGCCCCGGTCTTGACAAGCCCAGACGCCAGACCTCTTGCACGTGTATACCAACGTGCCACAGTCGACAGCATAACAACATCATGAGCAGCAATTCCTAAACCACACAGCAGCCCATAAAACAGGTAAAGATGCCATAGAGCCGACATGCGCGACATTGAGATAAAGCCCAATGCAAATACCACCGTCGACACTGTCAGCAATATTCGGGGCCCGATCCGGTCATTGATCCGACCCATGGCAATACCCAGCAGTCCCATAACAATAAACATTGTCGAAGAAGCACCCGATATCTGAGCTCTAGACCAACCAAACTCTTTTTCGAATTCGGGGAACAGTACACCAAAGGTGAAAAACAGACCTAAATACATCATCTGCGTCACCATACAAGCGCCAACGATGTAATGGCCGTAAAAGAATTTTGCTCGAGCCATCTTGGATTACCGTTTTCTTCGCTTAGATCACCAGCCAGTGGTTTTTAAAATACATCGCGTCGCACAGACTACCATCGCTGGCACGCAGCATGCGTCACGGTAAGCCTCTAGTTGATCGATATCCGGTGCATCACTCGTTTGAATCCATGATAGTCATTGATTGGATTGTGCTGCGTACATCGGTTGTCCCACATGGCCATAGATCCCACAGCCCATTGGAAGCGACAAGTAAATTCCGACTGTGTCTGGTGGGCAAAAAGATAATCAAGCAGCGGCTTGCTTTCGGCTTCGGTCATATTTTTAAAATGGATCGAGTGACCATAGTTGACGAACAGCGCCTTTCTGTCAGTTTCTGGGTGAATACGCACAGCTGGGTGTTCAGCTTCTAGCACCTGCGCCGCTCCCACCGACGTATCTGTCAACCGGTGTTCCCGACTCTTCGCCGCACCTGCCTTTGCGGAACTCTGAACAACAATCAAGCTATCCAATATATTTCTCATGCCTTCCGACAATGCCTCGTAAGCCAGGTACATGTTTGCAAATAAAGTATCACCACCCACCGGTGGGAGCTCTCGTGCCAACAACAACGCCCCTATCGGTGGCTGCTCTAAATACGTGGTATCAGAATGCCAAATTCCACCAAAATTGTGTGCTTCATGTGGCAACTTTACGACCTGCACCACCTCGGGAAAGCCAGCTATTCCCTGAACCATTGGATACTCAACAGGAACACCGAACCGTCGGGCAAATGCCAGTTGCTCCGCAGGTTCAAGGTCTTGATTCGGAAAGAATACGACAAGGTGCTGTAACCACGCTTTTCGTATTTCCTCGATTACCTGATCTGGTAGATTGTGCCGACAGTCTACCTCATGGATCAGAGCACCCAGGGCGGGTGAAATTGGCTCAACGCGGATATGCTGATAATCAAACATCGAGACAGTTGCTGATCAACCACGGAATTCCGGTTCTTCCCGATCGAGCATTCGCCGCAATGCACTGAAGTGACGTTCTCCGATTAAAGGTAGTTCTTTACGCATCTGTTCACGAGTCGCTTCCCGCACAGAATCTGGAATTTTCCTTAATTCGGCACCCGTGGACCTTGCCAGCACCTGAAACATAGACGCTCGTTCCAGGTAATAAAGATCTGTAAACGCACGCGCAACCGATTTACCGACGACAGTAACGCCATGGCTTGCCATGAATAGGATGTTCGCATCGCCCAGCAGGCCAGCAAGCCGATCACCTTCTTCCCTGCTAAGGGCGAGACCACTGTATTCGTCGTCATACGCGATCCGGCCGTCGAACTGCAGGGCATTCTGTTCACACATCTCGAGGCGCCCATTTTCAAGCAAAGTCAAGGCGGTGGTATACGGCATGTGGTTGTGCAGAACCACTGTGGCACCCGGCACATTCGTGTGAATCCTGCTATGGATGAAAAAAGCCGTGTCTTCCACCGTATTTTCGCCCTCGAGCACGTTGCCTTCGGCGTCTGCAAGGACGAGTGACGATGCGGTAATCTCCGACCAGTGCCAGCCGTAAGGGTTGATCAAGAACCGATCTCCGCGGACCCGGCCCTCTTCGTCCGGCACGGCCATTGAAAAATGATTGTCTACACCTTCTGAAAGACCCAGACGCACAGCCCAGCGCAGTGCGACCGCTAGATCTACTCGCCCCTGCTCCAGGCTATCATCAGTTCGCAACTCATGAGTACTCTGTAACGATGCTGTTGATGCCATCATCTGTCTCCTGTTGACAAATATTTTCTTTGATTAACTCAAAAGTGAAGCGAAATATCACGATGGCCCGAAGTACACGCCGCAACATACAACGCTTCGGTCTTCGCTAGCCGTTTCTGTAGGCGCAACCCGATAGTGCCGCGGATAGCCTGTTCATATATCTTCATATCGGGCAACAGTTCGGTCATAGCCCGTTCCCTCCAAAGACGCTGCTCACGGTATATCACCCCCGCATTGTCTAAGTGGGAAATCGCTTTATCTAGTTTTGGCTTTTTCTTGCTCAGTGCACGTCTTGCTTTACTGATTTGCGATTTGATTTTACTGGCCCCTTTGATTGACCCAAATTGCTTGGCAAGAGACTTAAGCGGGTCGATCATATCCTCTGGGCTAGCGCCATTTACAATTTGATTGTGCAGGCCTGTCAACTCGCTCTCAAGCTTGTTAAAGTCGTCCGTTGCTTCGAAAAGTTCAATTAGATCCGTCACGGGAGAATAGGCACTGTCAACAGTCCGACGATATTTTTTTCGCGCTGTTAGCTCTGCTTTAGTCAGAACCGAAAATTCTTTATGAACCTGAGCCCAGTCTGCCGGTATCTGTGAAATTAATTCCTGTTTCTCCTGTTTAAGCACCGAGATCCGCGCATCTAACTCGCTTTTCTGAGCCGCATCTTCGTTCGGATCTAGTCGCTTGTTGACGACAATCAATTCGTCAATTTCTTCGTTAAGTTTACGAGTATTGTTTTCGATCCTGCGAACCTTACGATGTATGGGACGATACGCGACCGCGTTATCCATAACACTTGCCTCTGCACGAAATACTTCATCGAGCAAAGGAATTGCATTATCAGCATGGTCGAAACTCTTTTCAATCGCAGCTGATAATTTCTTCGGTAGATAGCTCATGTCGAGACTGCGTGCTGTCTCAACCGACTGAAGAATTATCGCACTATTACCGCTAAATTTGTCGTTAACATATTCTTCAATGCAATATTGCAGTTTTGGGTTGCGGGGTGGCGGCGCTGTGGGTGAGGTCATCGACACTCGGTTAGGCAGATAATTTACCAAGCTCGGATTTGCAGCCACAATGCCTATAGCGACGAGCTGTAGAATAATAAAGGCGATAACACCTTTATACATTTCGATCGTTTTTACGATCGCTGGCGCCACACCTCTTAAGTAAAACAAAGCAAAGCCGAATGGCGGTGTCAGAAAAGAAGTCTGCACATTCAATCCGATCATCACACCCAACCACACCGCAGTAACATTAGCGGACGGATCGGTCAAAAGTATGGGGGCAATAATTGGAACGACGACCACTGCGATTTCGATGAAGTCAAGAAAAAATCCCAGAATAAAAATTACCGCCATCACGATAATGAATTTGGCCCAGAATCCGCCAGGCATGCCGTTCAAGAAATCGCGTACCAGGTCCTCACCGCCAAATGCCCTGAACGCTGCTGTCAACATCGCGGCACCAAGAAGGATGATGAACACCAGCGAAGTCGTCTTGGCCGTCTCAACCATCACACCCTGAAGCGTGTTGTCTATCTTGTAAGCACGCCAAGCACTCCAGAACAATGCATAAAGTAGCCCAGCAGTCGCAATTCCAGCTATTGCAA
>LUSG01000082.1 GCA_001629395.1 Gammaproteobacteria bacterium REDSEA-S15_B12
GCTCTATATCGTATCATTGAGCACTGTCGCTGACTCGAGCCCACCATGCCACGGACTAAGAACGCCCCTCTCCAACGTAACCGTGGACGCCTGCGGATCATCGGTGGCCAATGGAAGCGGCATACATTGTATTTCAAGGGCGGTGCGGATCTTCGTCCAACCCCAGATGCTATTCGCGAAAAACTTTTCAACTGGCTTGCCCCTGTTATAGAAGGAGCGCGTTGTCTGGATTTATTCTGTGGCAGTGGTGCACTGGGGTTCGAAGCCGCCTCCAGGGGGGCAGCACAGGTCGTATTGGTCGACAATAATCAGCAATGCTACGAGGAAATCAACAAAAACCGTGAGCGCCTGCGCGCCCACCAGGTCAGCGTGTATTGTGAAGACGCGCTGGAATGGCTGGGCAGCAACAACCAGGCGTTCGATATTGTCTTTCTGGACCCGCCTTACAACAGCGACCTGGCCCGTCGTTCAATCGCGCGTCTGCAGTCTCACCAACTGGCGCCAGGTACGATGGTTTATGTCGAGACCGAACGCCGCCTAAAACTAACCTATCCCAAACATTGGGAAGAACTACGCAGTGGTCATGCCGGTCAAGTCAGTTGTCGCCTATTTCAGATCACGTTTAGCGATCAACTCGATCGCTTGATCTGACGATACCGATAAACTGGGCTGATTTTGCTAGAACCCATGACAGTCAGTGCTGGTAAATCAGGCAACGGCGCGATCACCGTAACGTACATCAGTCTCAAAATCATGGATATTCTCTCGCCTAAATAGCCGTTCTACCATGGGTGCAAAGAACGCAAGTGGTTCGGAGTCATAATCAGGATCAAAACAGTTCTGATCATAGAACTCACAGAATCGAATAGCGTCATCGTACCACTGATGATCGCGGTAACGATCGCGGGCATTCCGATCACCACCCAGATGGTGTGCAAAGTAATACATCTGGAATAGGCCGTGATGCTTGACAATCCAGTAAATCTTCTCGGACACGAAAGGACGCAGTACTGCCGCCGCTAATTCACTGTGGGAAAACGGTGCAATCATGTCACCAATATCATGAACCAGAGCGGCAACCACAACTTCTTCTGGCTCTCCTGCGCGATGTGCGCGAGTCGCTGACTGTAGACAGTGCTCGAGTCGGCTGACCTTGTACCCAGAAACTGAGTCGTCCAGTCGTTCGAGCTGCTCGAGTATTCTGTGCGCTAGAGAGTCCGTAAATTCGGCCTCGTAACGGTCCAGTAACTCGTATTCCTCACGTGTACCCTGCGCCATGCTGATAAAATTTACTGTCTCCATGATTTCTCCCAAATGTTCGCTGACAAGAAGATTGGATTTATAATGGCGAACTTACCTTAATCGGCATCAGAAGACCAGAATCTATGACCGCCAGAGCACTTTATCCGGGCACATTCGATCCCATAACCAACGGACATATTGACCTTGCTGAACGCGCCAGTCGCATGTTTGAACATGTGGTCGTCGCGATCGCTGCCAGCACCGCAAAAAGTCCCTTGTTTTCCGTAGAGGAACGCCTCCAACTGACCCAAAGAGTCCTCTCACATATTGACAACGTAAGCGTGTCCAGCTTTTCAGGGCTGTTAGTCAATTGCGTAAATGAGCACAACACATCGGTTGTGTTGCGAGGTCTACGCGCAGTCTCAGATTTTGAATATGAATTTCAACTTGCTGCAATGAACCGAAGACTCGACAGCAATGTGGAAACTGTATTCCTGACACCTTCGGAGCAATACACTTTTGTATCGGCATCCCTAGTTAAGGAAATCGCCTCAATGGGTGGTGATGTGAGTCAGTTCCTCGATCCATCCGTCAACGACGCACTGGCCCGAAAATTAGCAGGGAAAGATCCCGCCTGACCAATACTCAATCGGTGTATCGAGTACGTTTTGTAATGAGACATATTTTATGGCGCTGATAATCACTGATGAATGCATCAATTGTGATGTTTGTGAGCCCGAGTGCCCAAATGATGCCATCTACCAGGGAGAAGAAATTTACGAAATCGAACCGCTTCACTGTACCGAATGTGTTGGACACTTCGAGGTCCCACAGTGCGTCGAGGTCTGTCCCGTTGAATGTATTGTTGTCGATCCGGAACGTACTGAAAGTGAGGAACTCCTCCTGACTCGGTATCACATGCTGATGGCAAATAAGGGTACAGCAAACGGCTGAGTCCTAGTCAGTCCGTCGGTAGCACAATATCCAGAGCGCGCCAAAGATACCAAGTTGCAACCGACCGGTAGGGACGCCATCGTCGCCCTGCTCTTTCCAGCTTGTCCGGATCCGGAAGAATCTTAAATCCTCTGAGCTGCTGGTAACCCTTGCGCACACCCAGATCCCCGACGGGCAATACATCAGGTCGACCCAGATAAAAAATCAGCAGCATCTGTACTGTCCACGGCCCAATCCCCCGGATCTGCGTCAAACGATCAATGATCTCCTGGTCGGCTAGTCGTTGCAGTTGACGAGTTGTGGGTAGCTCCCGCAAGCGGGCCTTAGCGGCCAGATCTCTTAACGCCAGGCACTTGGAATGCGACAACCCAGCACTTCGAAGTCTGTTATCCGACATTTTCAGCAACCGATCCGAATCGATACGGCGATTCGGAAACAACGCTAATAAACGCGCATGAATCGTCGCTGCCGCCTTACCACTCAACTGTTGATAGACGATACTCCGGACTAGATACTCGAAAACGGAACGATTTCGCTTAACCGGCAGTTCCAACGGCCCAACCTGCTGGATCAGTCGGTCCATGCCCCGGTCAACATGTCGCAGATGCGCGACAGCGGCCTGGGGGTCAAACTCGTAAGTGGTCGCTATCAAAATTATCTAATTTGATCAGGCCAATCGACCGACGGGACTGATGATCCCAGATATCTATTTCATCGTTGGCCTGTTTGAATTCCAGAAGATCACTACTTTCAAATCGATTGGAGAGTTGCGCTTTGAGCGCCATATTGACGTACTGATGACCCACGATCAGTACGTTACCAATCTGCTGGCCCAGCCAAGTGACAACGGGCTGCAAACGGCAGGCGACATCAGTGATACTCTCCCCACCGGGCGCGGGAACGCGCATCATGGTTGATCGCCATTGATTATATTTTTCATTTCCCAGCAAATCCCGTACATCTTTTTCCTTGCGTCCTTCGTAATCCCCCATGTCGAGTTCGATCAGAGCCAAGTTGTCCTGCGCGATCACATGACTCCCTTGAAGCAGTACTTTCGCTGTCTCGACAGCACGAAGCAGTGGCGATGTCATTGCGGCGCTAAAGCGAACACCCTGCTCTGAAAGTTTATCCCTGAGATTTTCAGCCTGTCGATATCCAGTTTTGTTCAACGGTACATCCGTTGTCGATTGCCACTTCTCCAGGAGATTCCAATCGGTCTGACCGTGCCTTGCAATATAGATCGGCATCAGTTCAGCATAAGGTATTACACGGGCTCACGTAAACAGGATCGCTTGAACAGCAAGCAACCCAACCCTGTTGGTCTGGGTTCCCTAAGCAATGACATTTGTCCGCCAGGCCACCATCCAGATCACGGGCTGTGTGATAAAGTTTACACTTCGTGCTGATTGACAAACTTTCTTTCTAAAGATACTATTTTAAACGGAATTATACCTTCCAGAACTCCTTAAGGTTGACCATCTTTATTGGCCCATCGCGCCCTCCGTGATGGGTATTTTTTGTGTACCGACAGCCCAACACTATCCTGCCGTGCCTTTATGATCTGGTGCCAAGCAGACGGCCACATTAGCCATTAAAATGACTCCCCGAAATTCTACGAGACATCAGTGCCTGTATTTTTCGTAATCAACTCAAACTCTCATCATGAATCATCCAAATCAACGAATTTTGTTTCTATTTCCCGGCCAGGGTTCCCAGTACCTTGGAATGGGCCAGGACCTTTATCAGACATACGACTGTGTACGTCAAACCTATCATGAAGCTTCAGAGATCCTCGGCTACGACATGGCGGCATTGTCCTTCGAAGACCCACAAGAACAAATCCATCTCACCCGCTATACGCAACCGGCACTCCTGACTCACTCTGTTGCCTGCCTGCGGATATTCCAGGAACTCCTGGGCAAACCGATTTCAGCCGAAGCATCCGCCGGACACAGCTTGGGTGAATACACTGCACTGGTAGCTGCCGGGGCACTGGAATTCAAAACCGCACTGAGCCTTGTCCACCACCGCGGTACGCTGATGGGAAACTATGGTGCTGGTGAAATGGAGGCACTTCCGCTTGGTCTCAAAGAGGCTGAGTTGCTGGCAGAAAAACACTTCTCCAGCATTGCAGCCTGTAATCTACCTGACCAAACCGTTGTGGGTGGCCTTTCCGAAGACCTGGATAAACTGGTCGACGAACTAACTGAACGATTTCCCAAGAAGCGCAGTTCCCGACTCAAAACGGAAGGCGCATTTCACACATACTATATGGTTGAAGCTGCACGTCGATTCAGACTCATCCTCGACAAAGCTCCACTGATATCACCTCAGATTCGTGTGCTCTCAAACTACACAGGCGGATTTCATGATCACGATCCAGACATCATCAAATCACGCCTGTTCTGGCAGTTAACTAATCCTGTACGCTGGCACGAAAACCTTATCAGCGCACTGGACAGTGGCCTTGATACTTTTGTTGAGTTCGGTGGGGGTATTGGAAAAGGTGAGACACCTGCCGACAAGAAACCCAATCTGGCAGCCATCATTAAAAAAGCCACAAGAAAAGCCGACGCGCCTCCGACTTACCATGCAGTGATTAATGCCGACACCCTACTGGACACCACCAGTCTTTTTTCCAAATAAATAATTCGGCCTTAGCCGTAGAAAACCGGATCTCAATCCTGCAGCGGGGATGCTAATGCAATGGCACCCCGAACCGATCCTCATCACTAGAATAGGAGGGTCGATTTCACACGGTACGATGTTGCATCAGTCGACGACGCCTGCGGTCGAGCCATAGCGTCGCTACAAAAGCCAGCACAATCGCCGGGATCACTGCAAGGTTAATAGTCTCCCAGCCAAAGTGATGGTGCATCAATCCGGACGTTACCGCGGTCATGGCAACGGTACTAAATATAATCAAGTCGTTAAAGCCTTGTGTCTTTGCTTTTTCAGCCGGCCGATAGGCGTCTGCAAGCAGTGTCGTACCACCGATAAACAGAAAGTTCCATCCAAGACCCAACGCGATCAGAGCAACCGTGAAATGAATTAAACTCGACCCATTGAGATTGATCGTGACACACACCGCTAACAGTAAAGTCCCCGTCACCATAATACGAGTAACTCCAAAGTGTCGAATCAGGTGCCCCGTAACAAAGGACGGCGCAAACATAGCCAGAATATGCCACATGATGACCGAAGCCGAGTCAGGCAAAAGATAACCACAGCCTTGCATCTCTACCGGCGTTGAAACCATGATCAGATTCATCGAACCATAAGCAACCGTTGCTCCGAGAACTGCAACAAAAAACTCTGGCTGCCTGAGAATTTTTGACAATGGGCGGGTAGTCCCTGAGCGTTCCTCTATTGAGGACTTAGGAAATCGTGCGAAAAATAGAAGCAACATTGAAATGGCATACAGTCCCACGAGCATGGAATAGCTCCCGGCGTAGGGCACAGTAGCCACCATATCCCAGGTCCAGATTGCGATTCCAGGGCCAATAAATGCAGCCACAATTCCCCCAGCCAAGACCCAGGAAATTGCCCGGCTCCGATATTCAGATGTCGCAACGTCCGAAGCCGCGAAGCGATAGTATTGCCCGAACGCATTGACCACACCAATCAGCAGCGAACCCATACAAAAATAGAAAAATCCCCCATCAATGATCCCGGTTGTGATCCCGGTGGTGACAATAATTGCACCAATCCCCCCGATCGTCAGACCGACATAAAAACCAGCCCGTCGACCAATTCGTTTCATCAGCATCGACGCAGGGAAAGTTGCAATCAGAGTACCGGTAAACATACAGGCCACCGGCAGTGTCGCCCATTGCGGGTGAGGTGCCAGAATAGTGCCCACGAGTGACGCTGTCAGA
This sequence comes from Gammaproteobacteria bacterium REDSEA-S15_B12, assembly GCA_001629395.1. Taxonomy (GTDB): domain Bacteria; phylum Pseudomonadota; class Gammaproteobacteria; order Arenicellales; family UBA868; genus REDSEA-S09-B13. The sequence goes on from LUSG01000082.1 coordinate 6,075, forward strand.
ATGATCAACGAACTCCCAGACATGGTCAAAGCCTGGCAGCAGGCGAGAATCAGCACATTTGATCGCATCTGATTTATCGATTGATTCACGCAACAACCCCTTGATTGTATGAGCAGAAGTTAGATTTCCCCTTAAAGCCGGCACAACGGCCAGAGCAGGACAATAAACACTGGATCAGGACTGCGACTGGGAATTCTACATGTTACGACGGTACTTGCCACCGACCTCAAATAAAGCTTCAGTGATCTGCCCCAGCGAACAGACCCGTGCAGCGCACATTAATTCAGCAAAAACGTTTTGGCCTTCCAGTACAGCACGTTGTACCGCATCCAGTGCTTTAGCCGAAGACCCTTCATTTCGCGCATGGAATTCAGCTAGCCGCGTAAGCTGACTTTGCTTTTCCGACTCTGTACCCCGCGCCAGTTCCGTTGTCTCACTATTGTCGGTTTCCGGACCCAAGAACATATTCACACCAACAATCGGATAACTACCATCGTGTTTACGGTGCTCATAGTAGAGTGATTCTTCTTGTATCTTACCTCGCTGATAACCGGTCTCCATGGCACCGAGTACGCCGCCTCGATCTGTAATTCGATCGAACTCTGCGAGCACAGCCTCCTCGACCAGGTCAGTCAGTTCCTCGATCACAAAACTGCCCTGACTCGGGTTTTCATTTTTTGCCAGACCCCATTCTCTGTTGATGACCATCTGTATCGCCAGTGCCCGGCGAACTGAGTCTTCGCTGGGCGTGGTCACCGCCTCATCATTGGCATTGGTATGGAGACTGTTGCAGTTATCGTAGACTGCAATCAGTGCCTGCAGCGTTGTACGAATGTCGTTGAAACTCATCTCCTGTGCATGAAGAGAGCGTCCTGACGTCTGGATATGGTATTTAAGTCTTTGACTGCGCTCATTCGCCCCATAGCGATCGCGCATTCCAATCGCCCAGATCCGCCTCGCGACACGCCCCATAACCGTGTATTCCGGATCCATGCCATTTGAGAAGAAAAATGAGAAATTCGGTACAAACTGATCAACACTCATACCCCGGGCAAGATAAGCCTCGACATAGGTAAATCCATTGGCCAGTGTCAGTGCCAGTTGGGTAATCGGGTTCGCACCAGCTTCCGCGATGTGATAACCCGATATCGATACCGAATAAAAATTACCAATACCATTGTCGATAAAATACTGTTGTATATCTCCCATCATCCGCAAGCTGAAATCCGTCGAAAAAAGACACGTATTCTGGCCTTGATCTTCCTTGAGAATGTCTGCCTGCACGGTGCCGCGAACATTCTCAAGAGACCAGGAAAAAAGGTGCCGATATTCCGATTCATCCGGCTCCCGCCCATTGTCCGACCGGAATTTCTCCACCTGCTGATCGATTACCGTATTCAGGAAAAAAGCGAGCACTGTTGGTGCAGGCCCGTTGATAGTCATGGAGACGGATGTTTCTGGGTTACAAAGATCGAAACCATCGTACAAAGCCCGCATGTCATCAAGCGTTGCAATGGATACACCGGAAGTACCGACCTTTCCATAAATATCCGGTCTTTGCGCAGGATCAGCGCCATATAAAGTCACTGAATCAAAAGCCGTAGAAAGTCGCTTCGCCACCGTATCTCTGGACAGGTAGTGAAATCGGCGGTTCGTTCTGAATGCATCCCCTTCACCGGAAAACATACGGGTGGGATCTTCGTTTTCCCGCTTGAACGGAAAAACACCCGCGGTAAACGGGAACCGGCCGGGTATATTTTCGAGCATTAACCAGCGGAGAATGTCCCCGTGGTCCTGATAGCGCGGCAGACTGACGCGGGAAACTTTCGTACCAGACAAAGAGGTGTGCGTCAGTGGCTGAGTGATATCCCGGCCTTGAACTGAATAAACCAGAGATGAGCCCGAATACTCCTCGATCAGCTTGGGGAATGCCTGTAACTGTAGCTGAGAATCTTCACTCAGTGCCTTTTTCCGCTCAGCCGCAAGTTGCTGCAGTTCATCAGTATTCTTACCCTGTTCACCCAACATCCGGATGGCAGCCTGCAACTGCTGACATTCGCGAGCAACCTGGGCCTGTCGCGCAGCCGTATCCCGGTAAGACCGGACCGCATCTGCAATTTCAGACAGGTAGCGCTGGCGCGATGCGGGCACAATACCGCGTTGATTAGATCCGGTGGATACCACGGGTTCCCGGTCCGGGCGGCGTGCTGGCAAACCTAAGGGTTCGAGCACCGTAAACAATTCGTTATAAAGCGACGTCACGCCCTGATCGTTAAAGTTGGACGCCATCGTGCCATAGACGGGCATCTGATCGAGAGATTGTTCAAACGCTTGCCGGTTACGCTGTGTCTGTTTACGTACATCCCGCAAAGCGTCTTCGGCACCCTTACGATCGAACTTGTTGATCGCAATGAAATCGGCATAGTCCAACATGTCGATCTTCTCAAGCTGGGTTGCAGCACCAAATTCTGGTGTCATCACGTAGAGTGAGCAGTCAACCAGCGGTACGATCCCGGAATCACCTTGGCCGATCCCGGGGGTTTCAACTATCACCAGCCCAAAGCCTGCGCGCTTGGTTGCTTCGATGATCTCAGGCAGTTGCGACGGCAGTTCCAGCCCCGAAGAACGCGTTGCCAGAGAACGCATGAAAACCGAAGCACCTTCGATCGCATTCATCCTGATCCGATCACCCAGAAGGGCCCCGCCAGTTTTTCGGCGCGATGGATCTATCGCCAATATCGCAATTCTGAGTGAATCACCGAATTCAAACCGCAGTCTCAGGATAAGCTCATCTGTGAGTGACGACTTACCAGACCCACCAGTTCCGGTAATTCCAAGCACCGGGACAGCAGGTTTGTTCTCGCTGGCTGCACTACGCAATTGGTCAACAAACGATGCCGATGCAGTCTCGTTTTCAAGTGCCGTAATGACTCTTGCAAGATCTTCGACCGATACGCCGTCCAGCTGGTCGACGTTTTGAATTGTCTGTCTGGCGGGATAGAAATCGGCCCTTTCGATCATGTCATCGATCATGCCCTGTAGGCCTAATGCGTGTCCGTCTTGAGGCGAATAAATCCGACACACACCGTAATCCTGAAGTTCCTGAATCTCAGCAGGAACGATCACCCCACCGCCACCGCCGAATACCCGAATATCTGCACGCCCCCGCTGTGTCAGCATGTCAATCATGTACTTAAAGAACTCGGAGTGGCCGCCCTGGTAGGAACTGACAGCGATGCCCTGCGCATCTTCTTCTACGGCCGCATCAACAATTTCCTGGACCGACCGGTTGTGCCCAAGGTGAATGACTTCCACACCGGAAGACTGAAGAATGCGTCGCATGACGTTGATCGACGCATCATGGCCATCAAACAGGCTTGCTGCGGTGATGAATCGGATGCGGTAATCCGGTTCAGGCAACGGTGCCAGTGGTCGTTCCGAAGTAACAGCAGCCTGACTCATGAGTATTGGGCCGGACAAATGTGGGACGGTTGATCATTTTAGTTTCCGTTTACGTAAACGTCAATTAAAGCTATACTCTAAATATGCTTTTAATGAAAGAAAACGCTCAGCAAGGTGACCCCGCCCAAGAGCAATTCTCGATATCCGAACTAGCCCAGGAATTCGATGTCACCACGCGTGCCATCCGATTTTATGAAGACGAAGGATTACTCGAGCCACACCGTCAAGGGCGGCAACGCGTCTACTCCAGCAGGGACCGTGTACGCCTCAAACTGATTCTGCGCGGGAAGCGGTTAGGCTTCTCACTCAGCGAGATCGGCGACATCATTGATATGTACGACTCGGAACCCGGTGAGGTGGGGCAGTTACAGTATTTCATCGAAAAAATCAGTGTGCGACGAAAGACGCTCAAGCAGCAGCGGGACGATATCGAAGTTACACTTAAGGAACTGGACAGCATCGAAAAACAATGTCGAAAGTCCATGACTCACTTGGACTAACCGTAACGATGAACCTGCCTGTGTTACGGTCTGTAGGCCACAACCTGGTCAGAATTCCTGATTCGTTGCGGCCGACAGGCCAGCATGGCTAAAACAATCACAGCCAAAACACTAATCATGTCCAGCACAGGCACTCGTGTACTACTCGTTCTGGCTTCACTTGTGATCGTGATTGCGGGTCTTAAAGCAGCCAGTACCATTATTGTTCCGCTGCTAATGGCCCTGTTCATCGCCATAATTACAACACCGTTCATGTTATGGCTGACGGGCAAAGGCGTGCCCAAATGGGCTGCGCTGGGTCTCATTCTACTCGTGCTCGCAGGTTTCATCCTGACTGTGGGTTCACTAATCAGTTCGTCCGTAGACCAGTTCAGCGCTCTGCTCCCAGCCTATGAAAACAAGCTGCGTACGGCCATAACGCTGCTGAGTGACTGGGCCGCCCGCCATCAGCTAACGGGATTCACCGGTGGCGAATTCGCGGTCGTTGATCCCAAGGCAGCTGCCAAGATTATTGGTGGACTGGTCGGCAGCCTCGGCAGGATCGTGGGTGACAGCTTGCTGATTTTTTTCACTGTCGTGTTTCTTTTGGTCGAAGCATCCACGATACCCACCAAGATCCGCGCAATCCTCTCCGACCCCGATACCACTCTGGAAAGGCTGTCTGAATTCCTGAGCGCTGTGAAGCAATACTTGGTGATCAAATCCCTGACCAGCCTGATTACAGGGGTAATCGTCACGGCCTGGCTCTTTTTCCTGGGTGTTGATTTTGCTGTGCTCTGGGGATCGATCGCCTTTTTTATGAATTTCGTACCTTATGTTGGCTCAATCATCGCTGCGGTCCCGGTGGTGTTCCTGGCCTTTCTCGATGCAGGTGTGCAAGACGCACTGCTGGTGGCCGTCGGTTTCCTCGCGATAAACCTTGTGGTTGGTAACCTGATAGAACCGCGCTTCATGGGGCGGGGCCTGGGCCTCTCGACACTGGTTGTGTTCGTGTCACTGATTTTCTGGGGGTGGGTCTTCGGCCCGGTCGGCATGTTCTTATCAGCACCTTTGACCATGCTGGTAAAAATCGCACTGGAGAACGATCCCAGGAGCCGCTGGATCGCGATCCTGCTGAGTAGCGGCAGCCTGCGAAGGCAGTGAACGGATCACCAATCCATCGGCTGCACAGGTTTGTTCAACTGATAAAGTCCGCTGTTGTGTTAGTATTCCCGCGCCTGATGCTGACCCGATCGGCTCAATGACTGTCTCAGAATCTTCATCAAAGACGATCACGGCCCTGAAGGCCCTGTCGCCCCTTGATGGCCGCTATGCCGGCCGTCTGGCTCCCCTCAAAGATCTGTTCAGCGAATTCGGATTGATCAAACACCGTGTTGAGATTGAAGTGCGCTGGCTTGAACAACTTGCCCGTACACCGCAAATCCCGGAAGTACCCCCACTTACTGATGATGCCGGCGCATTCCTCGATCATATTGTTGCTGACTTTTCCGTAACCGACGCAGAACAGGTCAAGGCGATTGAATCCAGAACCAATCATGATGTAAAGGCCGTGGAATATTTTCTCAAGGAAGCGATTAGCAGCAAGCCGGAGCTTCAACAGATCTCTGAATTCATCCATTTTGCTTGCACCTCGGAGGACATCAATAACCTGGCTTATGCCGTTATGCTGGATAAAGGCAGAAACAATGTCTTGCTGCCGCTGATCGACCAAATGATTCAGGACCTGTCTGAGCTGGCTAGATCAACCGCAGGCCAACCCATGCTTTCCAGGACCCACGGCCAGACAGCGAGCCCGACTACGCTCGGTAAGGAATTAGCCAACGTAACGGCCCGTTTGCTGACAGCACAACAGAAAATAGCAGACGTGCCGCTGTATGGGAAAATGAATGGTGCTGTCGGTAACTACAATGCGCACCTCGCTGCGTACCCTGATGTCGACTGGCCGGCATTATCACGCACTGTGGTGGAATCCTTCGGTATCCAGAATCAGCCTTTGACCACACAGATTGAACCACATGACTGTATCGCAGAACTGTGCCATGCACTGATGCGGCTAAACCTGATCGTGCTGGATCTCGATCGTGATCTATGGGGCTACATCTCGCTCGGCTATTTCAGTCAGCGCCTGAAGGACGGTGAAGTCGGCTCCAGCACCATGCCACATAAAGTTAACCCGATAGATTTCGAGAACTCCGAAGGCAACATTGGTCTTGCAAATGCAATACTGGGACATCTTGCCGAGAAGCTGCCTATCAGCCGCTGGCAGAGAGACTTAAGTGATTCAACCGTGCTCCGTAATCTTGGCAGTGCACTGGGTTACTCGGTACTCGCGCTCGATTCCTCCGAACGCGGCCTCAAGAAACTCCAGGTGAATCCCGATCGACTGCTGGATGATCTGGACAAAGCCTGGGAGGTGCTCGCCGAAGCCGTACAGACAGTCATGCGCCGACACGGCATCACCCAACCCTATGAGCAACTCAAAGCGCTGACTCGAGGCCGTAAAGAGATCACCGCTGAGTCGCTCAGAGAGTTCATTGATGGCCTGTCTCTACCTCAGGACGTCAGAGATGAACTAAATCAACTGACACCTGCGCGTTATACCGGTAATGCACAACAGACTGCCGAACAGTTCTTAAGGAACGTCATCGGCAATTGATGAGTGCATCTGATCCACCGCACTGAACATGAGCGGTATCCGATTGTCGAAACTGATGGCCGAACGCGGGCTGTGTTCACGCCGGGAGGCCGACCGCCTGATCGAACAGGGCAAGGTTCTTGTTAATGGCCAAGTCATCGACCGCCTGGGCTCTCGATTCGATCCAACCGTCTGCATTGCCTTAGCGCCAGAAATTCAGAGAGAGCGTTCGCGTCTTGTGACCGTACTGCTCAACAAGCCGCCAGGCGTGGTTTCGAACCAGCCGGAAAAAGGCTACCAGGAAGCCGCTTCGCTGATTACACGGAAAAATTTTCAGCGCCTTGAAGGCCAGATGCAAGGAGAACTGACACTGGACGGGCACCTTCTGAAGCCGGTCCAGATCACACAGACGGACGATCGGACCCTGCATTTGGTACTTCAGGAAGGACGCAAAAGACAGATACGGCGAATGTGTGATCTCGTCGGACTTAAGGTTCATTCTTTGGTTCGTGTGCGCATTGGTGGGGTAGGCCTTGGAGATTTATCCCGCGGCAGGTGGCGCTACCTTGATTCCAGCGAGGTGTTCTGAGCAGTGGACAGCTATCGCTTACTGCGCCCCCTGCTGTTCCGGTTACCGCCGGAGACCAGTCATCAGTTCACCTTACGCGCCCTGAGTTTGGCTGGGCGAATGCATCCGCTTGACCAGTTCCTGGCTGATGCGGCCCGTGGGCGATTACCCCAGCACCCGATCACGGTGATGGGTATCCCGTTTCCCAACCCGGTGGGTGTCGCCGCTGGGCTAGACAAACATGCCAGCGCTGTGGATGGGCTCAGCGCCCTGGGTTTCGGTTTTGTCGAATTGGGCACTGTGACGCCGCTCGCTCAACCGGGTAATCCCAGGCCCCGGTTGTTTCGTCTGAGTACGATCAATGGCGTGATCAACCGCAATGGCTTCAACAGTGTCGGGCTTAACCAGTTCCTATCAAACCTGGCCTGCAGCCGTCACACCGTTCGGCTCGGGATTAATATCGGAAAAAATGCCGCCACACCGCTGGAACATGCCGAACAGGACTATTTGACCGCGCTGCGGGCGGTGTATGGTGTTGCCGACTACATCGCAGTGAACATCTCATCACCCAATACACCGGGTCTGCGTGACTTACAGGGCGAAGACGCACTCGACAATCTTCTGGGCAAACTCAAGGATGAGCAATCCAGGCTCTCAGACAACCACGGGCACTACACGCCTTTGGCCGTCAAAATCTCCCCAGACATGGATCAGATAGATATCGACCGGATTGCCGAATCACTCGCTCGCCACGAGTTAGATGCCGTCATCGCCACGAATACAACAGTCAGCCGGCCCGGGGTGTCTGCCCAGGTACCCCAATCAATAGAACAAGGAGGGTTAAGTGGTGAGCCGCTGAACGAAATATCCAGCCGCGTGATTGCAAGATTAGCCAGCACACTGGGCAGCGCTCTGCCGATCATTGGTGTCGGCGGAATCATGAACGCCGCCGACGCCTGGGAAAAGTTCACCGCCGGTGCGAGCCTGATTCAACTGTATACCGGACTTATCTACCGCGGACCCAGGCTGCTGGGTGACATCCTGACCGACATCGATCGGCGGATGTCTAGCGCCCAGGCGGGTTCGCTGACCGAACTGCTCGGCCGATAGCATCTGAACCCCTAAAGCGCCTGGCCGGCCCGCACGCCATACGTGACGGGGTCTATCAGAATTGTTTTGGTTATCCAGGTTCAGATAGTCGGCCGAAAACGTTAGAATCCTGTGCTGAACAAATGTTTACTCCGTCTGACAGCCTTCATCCTATGGTAATCACAGGCCTCACCCCATCATCTGATGCAGACTAAGAGCCCCCCAAGCACCCGATTTTCAGCAGCGCTGAAGGCGGGCGAACACACGGAACCGCGCTTTAACCTGGCCGACTATGCGGTCCTGATGAAACCGCGTGTGATGTCACTGGTGGTGTTTACGGCGCTGGTCGGATTGTTGCTGGCACCTGGCAGCATTGACCCATGGACGGCAACCGCTGCAATCGTATTTATCGCCCTTGGCGCCGGTGCTGCTGGCGCGATCAATATGTGGTACGACCGTGATATCGATCTACAAATGAGCCGGACAATGAACCGGCCATTACCTGCCGGCCGCATGCAGCCGGGTCCAGCTCTGGCCTTCGGTATTATCATGGCCCTGGCAGCGGTTTCATCCATGGCCTACTACGTGAACCTGACATCTGCCACGCTTTTGCTGGTCACGATTCTTTACTATGTTTTTATTTACACCGTCTGGCTGAAACGC
>LUSG01000083.1 GCA_001629395.1 Gammaproteobacteria bacterium REDSEA-S15_B12
GGCGTACTGCAACTGCCTAGTTGTGTGGTCTTCTATAGCGGATGCCGATATGATTCCAACAAGCTGCAATGTACTGTTTCTCTGTACCGCAAACTCTGCACGGAGCATCCTCGCCGAAGCAATACTCGAACGTATGGGTAGTGATCAATTTACAGCGTACAGTGCCGGCAGCTTTCCCCACGGCGAGATTCACCCCGCGGCATTGAACCTACTGAAAGACCTGGGCCACCTGACTGATCACCTGCGCTCGAAGAGTTGGGACGAATTCACCGGAGCATCTGCACCCCAAATCGATTTTATATTCACAGTCTGCGATAACGCCGCAACTGAAACCTGTCCCATCTGGTCGGGCCAACCAATGACGGTACACTGGGGACTACCAGATCCTGCTGCTGAAGGATCGGATGATGATATTGCGCGCGCGTTCAGTGCTACATACCAACAACTAAGCAAACGGATAAGTACTTTTATTCAGTTAGCTAACGATTCATCCGACAAATCTGAACTACGGTCACGACTTGTAGTGACTGAACCAAGTATTGCTCAATCAACACCGGAAACTGTTTAAGTCATGTCACAGTTTGATCTGCCACGACGGCTAGTCGCAGAAACATTGGGCACAGCCCTGCTTCTCGCCACCGTAGTGGGCTCTGGGATCATGGCGGAGAACCTTGCGGGTGGTAACGTAGCCATTGCACTTTTGGGAAATACCATTCCCACCGGTGCCATCCTGGTCGTACTTATCACGATCTTTGGACCTGTATCCGGCGCCCACTTCAACCCTGCAGTCACCCTGTCGTTTCTCATTCGTCGGGAAATCACCTTGGGTGCAGCCGTCGCCTATGTGGTAGTGCAGATCATAGGCGGAATAATCGGCACCTGGTCCGCACACCTGATGTTTGCACAGGAGATATTCCAGCTATCCAGTCACGTACGAACGGGTGGTGCTCAATGGTTTTCTGAAGGCGTAGCAACGTTCGGGTTGGTCGCTACAATCCTGGGCACCTTACGCTGGCGACCCGAAGCGGTCGCTTACATGGTTGGCCTGTACATCACAGCTGCTTACTGGTTTACCGCTTCAACATCGTTCGCCAATCCGGCCGTCACTATCGCCCGTAGCCTTACCGATACTTTTAGTGGCATCTATCCTGCACATGCACCCGGTTTCATACTGGCTCAGGTTGTTGGTGCGGTAGTAGCAACACTCACCATAGGTTGGTTCGTGTCACGACAACAATCAAAATAGACTAAATCATTCCAACTTGATGCAGGTCGCAGTTAAGCACCTACTCAGTTCGCCATCAATAAACGCAAGCGATTACCGACACGCTCAGATAGATCGGCCAGATTCGCAATCCAGAGAATAATCTGGTGCCAAAAGACCGTCGCGACACCCAATTCTTCCTCCATCGCAAAAAGTGCTCGTGCGGCACGGTCCAATTCAGCATCCGTTTGACTCTCGAGACGACCCAGCTCCCTCACCATTTCGTCAACGCGAGCGACCTCCCCTTCACCGAATCCCGTTTCAACCAATTCATCCAGTTCATCGACGATACGTTGACCTTGTTCACAGGCAGACATAACGCTCTGGGCCATCGTCAAAACAGGCTCCTTAAGCGATTCTGGTAAATGCATACCGCGTTGGTCAACCAACTCAGCAATATCCTGCGTGACATCCGCTATCGAATCCTGATAGTCCAGAATCTCCAGCATCGTTCGCCGGTCCATTGCCATCATAAATCGCCTGGGCATGTGACTGCGAATCTCGTGCTTGAGTTGATCCGCTTCATGCTCTAACCGATCAATTTCTGCTCGACGCTCACGAATAGACTCATTATCAGCTGCTGCCATTGCTTCGAGTAGCGGTATCACTTCTCGGGCACAGAGTATCGCTACCTGCATGTGTTGCTGCATTGGACCGATTGGCGATTTTCCGACTAGCTTGTCAATCCACGCCATAATTAGCTCCTAGCCCGCTAAGAGGCCTTTGAAAAAGAAATAGAAAAACATAGATAGTCCTGCCGCTATGGGCAATGTGGCAACCCACGATGCAATTATCTTACCCACCACACGTAAGTCCAGGGCACTGATACCGCGAGCGAGACCCACACCCAGCACCGCGCCTACCAAAGTGTGCGTTGTCGATATAGGTATACCCATTCGAGATGCAACTACGATCGTAGTCGCAGCTGCAAGTTGGGCTGCAAAACCTCGACTGGGCGTGAGTTCTGTAATCCGCTTACCCACAGTCTCCATCACCCGATAACCCCAGGTGGCAAGGCCGAAAATAATTCCAATGCCCCCAATTGCTAACATCCAGGGCGAAACAGATGCTTTCCCACCTAGCTCAGCACCACTGATTGCACCGCTGACAGCAGCTAAGGGACCAATCGCGTTTGCCACATCGTTAGAGCCGTGTGCAAATGCGATAGCGCAAGCCGTCAGGATTTGGAGCACCACAAAGATCTTTTCAACACGACTGAAACGATCTTTTGGATCTTCCTGACCCAGTTGTACTCGCCGTATAAAAAATATGCCCAGGCCAGTTCCAATAAAACCCAATAGCGTTGATCCAATCAGTGCTTGTGTCAGATTTAGATCGAGTTTCAAGGGCTTTAAGCCCTTGAATAATGTCACTAACCCTATGATAAAAAACACTAAGAAAAAGAAAACGGGGCCCAATTTTCGAATTTGTGCTACAGGATCTTTTGTGTCTAGAACCTTGGCTCGGGTGAATTGAAAAATGCCAAAAGCAATTACTCCTGCCAGCAAAGGTGATGTCAGCCACGACAACACAATCTGGCCAATCTTCCCCCAATTGACGACTTCCGGTCCGATACTGACCACACCAAAGCCAACGATTGCACCCACAATTGAGTGAGTTGTTGAGACTGGCAGGCCGAAACGCGTAGCTCCGACCAACAGTGTTCCCGCTGCAGCGAGCGAACCCAACATTCCATATATCAGTTGGTCACGACCTATCAAAGATATATCCAACATACCTTTGCGTACCGTATCGGTCACATGACCACCCGCGAAGAATGCCCCCGCAAATTCAAAAATTGCGGCGACGAGGATTGCTCCCCAGACCGTAAGGGCACCTGATCCGACACTGGTCCCCATCGCGTTAGCAACGTCATTGGCACCAATCGCCCAAGCCATATAAAGTGCCAGGACACCAGCAATCCAGAGTGGTATAGGAATTTGAGAAATGAGCTCCATAGACGATGTCCGCGTGAAGTGGTCAGAGCGATTTAATTAATTTTTCCATCAAATTTACGCGGCATTTTGCCTTCAAAACAATCAATCACAAACAGAATTTTCTTATCCCCATTCTTGAGAATTTTTATGGCCTATCGAGACCTAGAGTTGACTATGTTAATCAGGAGTTTTCTGTTCTAATGCTACCAATCGCTTGGCCAAGTCATCTAGTTGTCTGAACCGAACCGCACTGCGCCGCCACTCCCGATTCGGCATTAAACCAGTTCCCGATGAATACGTGCCAGCTTCGGATATCGAACCGGTGACCATAGCCATACCAGTCAGGTGTACGTCGTCGGCGATAGTCACGTGGTCTGCGACACCAACAACACCCGCTAAAGTACAACGACTACCGATCACGGTACTGCCCGCAATCGCCACACAAGCCGCGATCGCCGTATGCTCACCAATAACCACGTTATGTGCGATGTGAACCAGATTATCAATGACAACTCCGTTTCCAATCTCGGTGTCACCCAAAGCTCCTCGGTCTATGGCAGTGCCGGCACCAATCTGAACATCCTCTCCAACAATTAAACCACCCAGCTGTGGAATGCGAGTCCATCGACCATCCTCATGGGTGTTGCCGAACCCGTCGCTGCCCAATACAGTGCCACTCTGCACGACACATCGCTTGCCGATATGCACACCGTGACAGACAGTCACATTAGCAGTCAATCGACTATTCTCACCAAGTTTGGCCCCTTGACCGATGACACATCCTGGCCCAAGGACAACGCCTCCACCGATGTCGCAACCCGCCTCGACAACACAGTTGGCTCCAATAGAGACTGACTCTCCAACAATCGCGTCATCAGAAACGACTGCAGATGAATGGATACCGGGTTCCTGTCTTGGCGAGCTGTCTAGAATCCTTGCGATCCGAGCGTAGGTTGCGTGGGGGTCGTCACAAACAATTGCTGCACCATCCCAGGCTGAGCAATCCTCTTGACGCAGGATCACGGCAGCCGCGTTACAACCTTGTAGCTGAGACTTGAGTTTTGAACCCGAAAGAAACGTGATCTCACCTGCCCCGGCGCTCTGCAGAGTTGCCATACCGGTGATTTCAATCCCGCCATCACCCCGGCACTGACCGTCCACAACCGCTGCTAGTTCTTCAAGCTTCACGCTGATGTTACCGTTACTCCGATTGTTTGTTTATGAGTCAGCTGCCGTTGACCAAAAACAATTTAGTTCAGCTTTGGTTATTAACAACAGATTATAGGGTTGTATTTGCACCTGCGTCACGCATAGACAGATAAGCTAACTGTGCGCTTATAGTCAATTTAGTGGCAAGAGCCACGTGAGGGTGAGGTGGGTCTGAAATTCCCAAAACCCAACATTCAGCTTCGAGCACTCTTTTGATGCACCGCGTCGACCATCACCCTGACGTGGTCGGGATTGACACCTGGCGTAATGCCGTGACCGAGGTTAAACACATGACCATCCCCCGCACCAAAATCATCCAGCACTGATTCGACAGCACGCTCAATGACATCTGGACTCGCATAGAGCACAGCGGGGTCCAAGTTACCTTGAAGTGCTACCCGTTTACCGACCGTGTCACGGGCGATCGCCAGCGAGGTGGTCCAGTCGCAACCAAGTGCATCACAACCTGAATCCGCCATCTCTTTAAACCACTGTCCGCCACCCTTGGTAAATAGAATCACAGGAATGTGCCGGGTCATTTCATCACTTTTAAGGGCTTCAACACTACGGCGCATTGCTGACAGCGAAAATTCACGGTACTCCGTGTGTGATAAAACGCCGCCCCAGGTATCAAAGATCATCAATACGTCTGCACCTGCTTTTACCTGGGCGGCAAGATAGCCACTGACCGATTCAGTCAAGATATCCAATAACGCATGGAGAGCCTGTGGCTGCTCAAACATCAGCGCTTTAATTCGCGCAAAATCCCGAGTGCTTTGTCCTTCTACCATGTAAGTCGCCAGCGTCCACGGACTGCCGGCAAAACCAATCAGTGGCACGGATCCATCCAGCACATGGTGAATCATACGGACCGCATCGAAGACATAACCCAGATCATCCTCGAGTTCTGGCACACGCAGAGCATCTATGGCAGTTTTGGAATCGATCGCTCGTTCGAAACGGGGGCCTTCACCTTCATTGACACTCAGACCCAGCCCCATTGCATCCGGAATAGTGAGAATGTCTGAAAACACAATCGCCGCGTCCAGATCAAAGCGCCTGAGTGGCTGTAAGGTCACCTCACAGGCGAGCTCGGGCGTCTTACAGAGCGTCAAAAAGTCACCTGCCTGTTTCCGGGTTTCCCGATACTCGGGGAGGTAACGCCCGGCTTGCCGCATGATCCAAACCGGTGTGCAATCAACGGGCTTTCGCCGTAGCGCACGCAGCAACCTGTCATTGCGAAGTTTGCTCATTCCGTCAGCTGACTACCGTCCGATAGATTTCTTCCTGAATCTGCACTGCAGCCGCTTTGGGATCGTCTGCATCTCTGATTGGTCGACCCACAACCAGATAATCGGCACCGTCCCGCAACGCCTGTTCCGCCGATACCGTCCGTTTCTGATCATCCTGATTATCAACAGGCCTTATTCCAGGGACAACGACCAGCAGTGTGTTTCCTAATTCACGACGCAATAGCGCTACTTCCTGACCTGACGCGACAACACCTGCACATCCGTGGACTACAGCACGCCGTGCCCGGGATACCACCAGCTCTGATACATCACAATCAAACCCAAGATCACTCAGATCTCCGCGATCAAGGCTGGTTAGCACAGTGACTGCCAGAATGTCCACATCCTCTGCCGCAGCGGCTGCGGCCTGCATGATTGCGTCGTTTCCATGAATCGTTGCAAACGTGATCCCTAATCCATTCAGCTGGCTAACGGCGCGGCCAACCGTAGCCGGCACGTCGTAGAATTTCAGATCGACGAACACCTTCTTATCGCGTTCCCTTAACCAGGTAACCAGTTCAAACGCATCACCACTCATAAAAAGTTCCAGACCGACCTTGTAGAAAACGACAGCGTCATCCAGACCCGTTACCAGTTCTTTCGCAGCGAATATCGTCGGCACATCGAG
>LUSG01000084.1 GCA_001629395.1 Gammaproteobacteria bacterium REDSEA-S15_B12
CTGCAGGGTGAGACAGGCGCATGGTGTAAAATGCGCGGCGTTTTGGGGCGGCCTTTGCTGCGAGTGCAGACTCAAATTCTATGAATACTGATATCCCGAAGCGGTTGCGCAACGGCGAGACCTGGGGACGGCTGGTATTGATGCTGGTCTATTTTCTGGTGGTTTTCGAGATTGCACTGCTGCTGGTCGGCCTGACTATGCTGTTCCAGTTTTTCTATCGGCTGATACAGGGCCAGGACGCGGAACGGCTGCAGTCTTTTACCAGCGATCTCAATACCTTCATTCATGCGACGCTGCAGTACATCACGTTCAACACCGATGAAAAGCCCTTTCCCTTCTGCGACTGGCCTGCGCCGGACCAAGCTGACGACGCGCCCAACTACTATTAATTCTCGCCTTACGCCCCTTCGGCACGGGGCCTGACCGGAAAACCCCATGGACCCGCGCTACGTACCGCAGCAACTGGAGCCTGTTGTTCAGGCCTACTGGGACGAGCAGGAAAGTTTCAAGGTCGCCGAAGATCCGGGGCGGGAAAAATTCTACTGCCTTTCGATGTTGCCCTACCCCTCAGGCCACCTTCACATGGGTCATGTGCGGAACTACACCATCGGTGATGTCATGAGCCGATATCAGCGTATGTGCGGTCGTAACGTGCTCCAGCCCATGGGTTGGGATGCATTTGGCCTGCCGGCGGAAAATGCTGCGATCCAACGCAAAGCCCCGCCGTCGGAATGGACCTACCAGAACATAGAGCATATGCGAGGGCAGCTGAAACGCATGGGATTTGCCTATGACTGGACACGAGAAGTCACGACCTGCCGGCCCGAGTATTACCAGTGGGAGCAATGGTTTTTCACGCGTCTCCTAAAGAAGGGGTTGGCCTATCGGAAAAATGCTGTGGTGAACTGGGATCCGGTTGATCAGACCGTGCTGGCGAACGAACAGGTTGTCGATGGCAAAGGCTGGCGTTCCGGCGCACAGGTAGAGAAACGGGAAATACCGCAATGGTTCATAAGGATCACTGCCTATGCAGACGAGCTTCTGGAGGAACTCGACCAATTAGACGGCTGGTCCGATTCTGTAAAGACCATGCAGCGAAATTGGATCGGCCGATCGGTGGGCTTGGAAGTAGATTTTGCACTCGCTGACGGGGGGGAGCCGCTGCGGATTTTTACCACTCGGCCCGACACTCTTTTCGGCGTCACTTTCATGGCGGTTGCGGCTGACCACCCACTGGCGCGTGAAGCGGCCGAAGGGAACACAGCGATAGCGGATTTTCTCGAACAGTGCCGATCCGGAGGTATCAGTGAGGCCGACCTTGAAGCAATGGAAAAGAACGGCCTGCCACTGGGTGTGAATGCGGTAAATCCGCTCAGCGGAGAACATATTCCTGTCTGGGTCGCGAACTTCGTGCTGATGGGCTACGGTACCGGTGCGATCATGGCTGTTCCTGGTCACGATGAAAGGGATCATGCGTTCGCCCAAAGCTATGGGCTTCCTATACAGCAGGTTATTGCGCCAGCAGACGACCGCGAAATTGATGTAATGACGGCCGCGTGGGTAGACAAACAGAACATAGTGACTGTTAATTCAGGGGCGTTTAGTGGCCTTGATTATGATACGGCTTTTGAGCGTATTGCCGATCATGTCGAAGCTTTAGGCATAGGCCGTCGCCAGGTTAATTATCGGTTGCGGGACTGGGGAGTATCTCGGCAGCGCTACTGGGGTTGCCCAATTCCAGTCGTACACTGCGAACATTGTGGAGATGTCCCTGTCCCAGACAATCAACTGCCGGTCCTTCTGCCCGAAGATGTCACATTCATGGGGGTGCAGTCACCCATTAAAGCAGACCCACAGTGGCGGCAGACAGCCTGTCCTCAGTGTGAGCGACCCGCAGAACGTGAAACCGATACGTTTGACACTTTTGTGGAATCGAGCTGGTACTACGCTCGCTATTGCACACCGGGTGCCGATGCAATGCTGGATGAACGCGCCGATTACTGGCTACCGGTAGATCATTACATCGGTGGTATAGAACATGCGGTGATGCACCTGCTGTATTTCCGTTTCTGGCACAAACTGATGCGCGATGCGGGTATTGTGAGCAGTGATGAGCCAGCCACTAAGCTTCTATGTCAGGGGATGGTTCTGGCCGAGGCCTACTATCAGGACAGTACAGAATCCGGCAGAACCTGGATCCCACCTGACGAGGTACGGGTCGAGCGTGACGACAAAGGAAAAACGATCAACGCGGTGTGGTTGCACGATGGCACGACGGTTAACCCGACGGGTTGGACCACCATGTCAAAGTCCAAAAACAATGGTGTAGATCCGCAAGACATGGTGGATCGCTACGGTGCTGATACTGTGCGCCTGTTTACGATGTTCGCGTCACCTCCGGACCACACCCTAGAATGGAATGATGCTGCTGTTGCAGGGTCATTGCGCTTCCTGCGGCGGTTGTGGGCTCTGGTGTATCGTCACCAGTCGTGTCTTTCAGGCACAAACGACTTGAACCAGACCCTCGAATGGGATGCTGAAACCCGTGAAATGCGTCGACTGGTCCATACAGTGCTCCAGCGTATCAATCGGGACATGGCGCGCAATCAGTTCAACACAGTGATCGCAGCGAGTATGGAGCTGTTTAACGGACTGGATCATTTTGAGCCTGGCGAGGATCCCGCCCGGCAATTTGCCCTGCGTGAGGCGATGGATATTCTGATTCGTGTGCTGTCACCAGTGGTGCCCCATATTGCTCACAGTTTGTGGCAACTCATGAATTCGGGCGTTGAGCTTCTCGATGCGAGTTGGCCAGAGGTCGATATCGCAGCGCTGCAGACATCCAGCTGTAAGCTGGCTGTTCAGGTTAATGGAAAACTGCGGGGTCAAATCGAGGTAGCCATAGATGCTGATGAACTGCAGATCCGAGAACAGGTGTTGGCCAATGAAAAGATTGGCCGCCATATTGGTGAATCGAAGATCAAACGATTTATCGTGGTACCGCAGAAACTCGTCAACGTGGTGATTTGATGAAAACACCAATCAGCGGGGTGGATGGTGGTTTCAGTGTTGACAGAGGTATTTCGTCTTGGGGCAGATACAAGGCACAGATCATTGTTGGGGTCTTCTATCTCTTTCTCCTGGCAGGGTGCGGGTTCCACCTGCGCGGTGAGATGGCGTTGTCTCCTATACTGAGTGCACCCTATGTCAATGCGGCTAATGCCGAGTTCAAAGAGCATCTCACGAAAGCCCTAAATCGCAGTGGCATCAGGGTAGTTAATGATCTCGAAATTGCGAGTGCAATTATCGATCTTGTCAGTGTCAAGTTTGATCGCCAGGTACTGTCTATCAATAGTCGCGGGCAGGCGACAGGTTACATCCTGACCTACCAAGTGCTCTGCCGCTTCGTAGATCGGACGGGTCGTGTTCTTGCAAGCCCAACCAGCCTTACGCTAAGTCGAACGCTGGAGTACCAGAGCACTCAGGTGCTACCGAAGAAACAAGAAGAAGATGCTTTACGTGCACGCATGCGCGAAGACCTGGTGCAGCAGATCTTGCGTCGCCTAAACAGTGTGTCACAAGCTCCGCCTGGAGGGTTGAAAACAGAGCAGTTTTCTTGATGTTGGCAGGAGCCAGGAGGTTCAACTTGTGCGAATAAACTCATCGGCACTCAATGCCCAGTTAGAGAAGGCACTGGTCGGTGCTTACGTTTTGTTTGGTGCTGAACCCTTGATGCTCGAAGAGGCGGCTGATCAAATTCGCACGGCGGCGCGTCAGGCGGGGGTTGATGAAATACGTTCGATGACCGCCGGTGTCGATTTGGACTGGTCAGAGTTAAATGCAAATGCCAGGTCGCTGTCATTGTTTTCGAGTCGGCGCCTGATCGTAATCCGGTTGCCGACCGGTAAGCCAGGCGATACTGGTTCAAAGGCAATATTGACTTATTTAGATGAGAACGTTGAGGACACTATTTTGGTTGTTATCGCGGGACGGGTCGATAAGCGGGGCCAGTCCAGCAAATGGTTCAAGTCAATGGAAAAAGAGGGACTGGCAATAGAAGCCCGAGCCCTGACACGCGATCAGTTGCCGCGATGGATTGAGCAACGTCTTAACAGTCAGGAAATCGTCGCCACTGCGGGTGCCGTCCAGAGGCTTGCCTATTACGCTGAGGGCAACCTGATGGCCGCAGCACAGGAGATCAGCAAACTGGCACTCGTACTCGGGACTGGCGCCAAGCTGGACGAGAAACGGCTGGATGAACTTACCCAAGATCAAGCCCGCTTCAGTGTCTACAATCTGGTGGACACCGCGCTATCAGGAGACGACATCAGGGCCTTGCGCATATTGAGTGTGCTACGGCGGGAAGGTACTGAGTCGGTGCTGCTAGTGTGGGCTCTCGCGCGCGAGGTTCGGACGCTAGAAGCAGTCTCAGCTGCGCTTGCCAGCGGAGAATCACAAGCGGACATTTTCCGCCGCCATCAGGTCTGGCGCAGCCGTGTCAACTGTGTGAACGCCGCACTTAGACGCCATCCGTACGGATATTGGGCAGAGTTGTTGTCTCGACTGTGCCAGCTCGATTATGTGGTTAAGGGTCGTAAAAGTGCGGCGGGTAATGTCTGGGCAGAACTCGAACAGGTACTGTTGTCGGTTTGTGGTATAAGTACCGTTTCTCCAAGTGCGACTTAACACATTGAAAATATGAAAGAAGCGCTCGACAGTCGCAATGATCAATCACAGTACGTTCGCAACTGTGGCATGGCAGCCCGCACGGCCAGTCGGATCGTGGCGCAGGCATCGACGCGTCAGAAAAACGAAGCATTGCTGGCCATGGCGCAGGCTATTGTTGCGGGACAAAGCCGAATTTTGGAGGAAAACCGCCTGGATGTTGCCGCCGGTAAACAACAGGGCCTGGCTGACGCACTGCTCGACCGCTTGGAACTGACGCCTGATCGGGTGGCGTCGATGGTACAGGGCCTGCAACAGGTTGCGTCTCTACCGGATCCGGTGGGTGAGATCAGTGAATTAAATCGCAGACCTTCGGGCATCGAGGTCGGCCGCATGCGAGTGCCTTTGGGTGTGATCGGCATCATCTATGAGTCCCGACCCAATGTCACGGCTGATGCAGGCGGGCTATGTCTTAAATCGGGGAATGCTGCCATTCTGCGGGGTGGCAGTGAGGCGATTCGATCTAACCGCGCCATCGCTGGGTTCTTGCAAGAAGGCTTGCAGGTGGCAGGCTTACCTGCCTCAGTCATTCAGGTGTTCGACAACACCGACCGCACTCTGGTGGGTGAGTTGCTCGGAATGTCCGAATTTGTCGATGTTATTGTGCCACGAGGGGGTCGCAGTCTTATCGAACGTGTGAGCCATGAGTCGACAATACCGGTGATCAAGCATCTCGATGGAAACTGCCATGTTTACGTCGATAGCGCGGCGAATATTGACCAGGCGGTCGCCATTGCCTTTAATGCCAAGTGCAGGCGTTACGGTATATGTGGCGCAATGGAAACCTTGTTGCTGGCAGAATCTGTTGCTGAAAAGGTACTGCAACGATTGGTTCCCAAGTATCGGGCTGAAAGTGTTGAAGTCCGCGGTTGTGAACGTACCAGGCAACTGGTGCCCGGCGCGATTGCTGCCACCGAGGAGGACTGGGGCACGGAGTTTCTGGCTCCTGTTCTAGCCGTGCGGGTGGTTGACAATCTCGATCAGGCAATTGAGCATATTGACCGTTATGGCTCTGGCCACACCGATGCGATTGTGACCCAGGACCTGGAGGCCAGTCGACGCTTTCTGCGGGAAGTCGATTCGAGTTCGGTCATGGTCAATGCATCGACTCAGTTTGCTGATGGTTTTGAATACGGCCTTGGTGCGGAGATCGGAATCAGCACAGACAAACTACATGCCCGCGGACCAGTTGGATTGGAAGGGTTGACCACTCGAAAGTTCATCGTACTTGGCGCCGGTAGTGTGCGACCCTGAAGTCTCGGGAGCAGTCGTCGTCGACAAAACGGATACCAGCCCCGTCGTGGGTATATTTGGGGGTACATTCGATCCCGTACATAACGGTCACTTGCAGGTCGCCGAAGCGGTCAGGCGGCAACTGCCGATGGACAAAGTGCTGTTTATCCCAGCGGCGGTACCTTTGCTGAGAGTTGAACCGTTGGCTGACTCTGTCCACCGACTTGAAATGGTTCGCCTTGCAGTTGACGGGTGGCCAGGATTCGAAATAGATGATCGGGAAATCAGGCGGGCGGGACCATCTTATAGCGTGGTGACGCTTGAGGAATTGAGACAAGAATTGCCATCGATGCCACTTTGCCTGATTTTGGGAATTGACGCAGTTTTGCGTCTGACTGAATGGTACCGCTGGACCGAACTGCTGGAACTGGCCCACATCGCGGTTATGGGTCGGCCCGGCTGGCGTCTACCTACCGTTCTGCCCGACTGGTGGATACAGGCCAGAGCGGACACAGGTGCTGATCTGGTTAAGTGTACAGCCGGATCGGTCGTCTGTGTCGATGTTCCCCGGCTGAACATTTCATCAACGGGTGTTCGTACTGAGATATTGCAGGGCACAGTGAACACTGAGATTTTGCCCGAGCCGGTCGTAAACTATATTAAGGATCATGCACTGTATGGCTACCCCAGCTGATCCCGGCACTCAAACCACAGAAGATCTCAAGGCTATTGTTTTAGCCGCACTGGAGGACGCGAAGGCCAACGATGTTCGACAACTCGATGTCCGGCGTCTTACCGACGTCACAGACTGGATGGTGGTGGCCAGTGGCACTTCCACGCGTCATGTTTTCGCTCTGGCGGATCATGTACGGACCCAGGTGAAGGCGCAAGGCCTGTCACCTATAGGTACCGAGGGCGAATCCGGTAGTGACTGGGTACTATTAGACTATGGTGATGTTGTGGTTCATCTGATGCTGCCCGATACCCGCGGGTTCTACGACTTGGAAGGATTGTGGGACGACCGTTTATCGAGCGTGGTCCAGCTCACCCGGGAAAGACAGACTGACCTTTGAACTGATGCGCCTACTGCTTATTTCTGTGGGCCGGCGTATGCCGACGTGGGTTAATGAAGGCTTTGCTGACTATGCAAAGCGACTTCGAGGCTCGGCCCGGCTGGAACTGATAGAAGTGGAGCCGGGCAAACGCAGCCAGAAAACGGATGTGGAGCAGTTGGTTCGCGAGGAAGGTGAACGTTTACTGTCGGTGGCTCCACCAGACCATAGGCTGGTTGCCCTGGATATCATGGGAAAACAATTCTCCAGCGAGAATCTTGCACAGAAACTTGGCAACTGGATCGACCACGCTCAGGATGTCGCACTTCTGGTTGGTGGGGCCGATGGTTTGTCTGCACAGGTGCTTGAACAAACCGACGAATGTTGGTCATTGTCGAGATTTACCCTGGCTCATTCTTTGGTCCGAGTCGTTATTGCCGAACAACTCTATCGGGCCCACAGTATTGTTATGGGACTGCCTTATCACCGGAACCGGCGACCGACAAAGGGGAGCTGACTGTGCCCCTGTGTCTTGCATCGGCTTCTCCCCGGCGGCAGGCCTTGTTGAATCAGATTAAGGTGCCTTTTACTGTCCTGGTTGTCGACTTTGATGAGACACGGTTACCAGGTGAACCTCCAAATCAAATGGTGGTACGCCTTGCTAGCGGTAAAGCCACGACCGCAAAAAACTGGTTTGTCGAGCACGGCAAACCAGTGCCAACCATCCTTGGAGCGGATACCATCAGGTCTACACGGGCATTGCCTTGCTGTCGGGCGCGGCAATCCAGACTCAGACAGTCATGAGCGAGGTAACATTTACCCGGCTAACAAGCGCTCAGATCGAGAACTACAGCGACGGCACGGAGCCTTTCGATAAGGCCGGCGCCTACGCAATACAAGGTGTGGGAGCAATATTTATCAGCCACATCAGTGGAAGCTACTCGAATATTATGGGCTTACCTCTCCACGAGACATACGCGATGTTAACTGAGGCTGGGTGGTCTGGGTCGTAAAAAGGTGCAGTCGGAGACTCGCATGAACGAAATTGTTGATAGGGTTGTGATGTGATCACTCGGCCCCTCATTATCATTTTATTGCTGTATTTCGCGGGGAGTATCCCGAATTTGTTTGCGGGTCAGGGCATCCCCGAGACGTTGCTCGAGCAGCCGATATTTGCTGAAGATTGGCCTGATCGTCGCACGACCAAGACCGTACTTTCTATACCACCGATCAAAAAACTGCTGGCGCTTTTCGTTGAAGATCCTCGCCAACAGGTGACCATCCGTTATCCCGGAGGTGACAAGGGTAATGCCTGGGCGCTGGAGTTACGCGAATGGCTGGTAGCATTGGGTATTCCATCGAACTACATCGTGCTGGAACCCGGCTCAGGTGGACAAGATCGCCTGCTACTGCTGCTAGAGGCTGGTGACACGTGATTGTCTATGTGATGCAATTATATCGATAACTCGAAATCAGCACGGGTTAAACGGCGATGAAAGTGGCAGCACTACAGATGAATTCCGGTGAAGTGATGGACGAAAACCTCGCGGTCGCCGAGCGTCTGATTGGTCAGGCGGTTGAATTCGGTGCGGAACTTGTTGTGTTGCCGGAAAATTTCTCTCTGATGACCGGAGATCATAAAGTGAGGCTTGTCGCGGCCCAGCGTGGTCGGGAAGTTCGGCGTTTTCTGTCGGGGCTGTCTAAAAAACACAGTATTTCGCTGGTGGGGGGTTCAATTCCACTGGCAAGCACAGAAGGAAAGGTCACGAACAGCTGCTTGATGTATGGCAAAGACGGCGAGTTTCTTGCACGTTACGACAAGATCCATCTTTTTGACGTTGATGTAGGCGGGGGAGAATCGTATCAGGAGTCAGCGCGAACAACCGCGGGGTCCCAACCAGTGCTGGTTTCCGTGCCCGACACCCAGGTGGGGTTGACGATCTGTTACGACATGCGTTTTCCAGAACTCTATCGAACGCTGAGTGAGCGTGGTGCTGAGGTGTTTACCATTCCGTCTGCATTCACTGTCCCAACAGGACGAGCGCACTGGCATGTTCTGCTGCGTTGCCGGGCGATTGAGAACCTTGCTTGGATCATCGCGCCTGCACAGGTGGGGTGTCATCCGGGTGGTCGAGAGACCTTCGGCCACAGCCTGATTATAGATCCATGGGGTGAGGTTGTTGCGGAGCAGACAGAACCAACGCCCCAGGTGGTGCTGGCCGACATCGATCTTCAATCGGTTCGAGACAAACGGCGTCACTTTCCGGTATTGACTCACCGCCGGCTATAACACGAGTAGAGAATCGGGCGGTTCGCCTGACTAGTCGGGTTGTGAGATAACTCCGTTATGTCCTAAATAAACAGATTAACGTTAGCTTCACCAGCGTGTTCGAAGTAGGTCGCAGCCCCGCCAATGTCGATGTCATCGATAAAATCTTCTCGCTTCATGTCAAATAAATCGATGGTCATCTGGCAACCGATCAGTTTTGCATCGGCTTCAAGACACAAATCCCGAAGCTCCTCAATCGTGGCTACGCCTTTTGACTTGATGGTATTTTTCATCATGCCGGTCATCATTGTTTCCATCCCCGGTATGGCTGTACCCAGAACTGGGAACCAGCTGTTCATACCCATCGGCATGGGCATGCCGGGATTGCCGAGAGGACTGACTTTAAGGTCGAGCTTTTTCTTGAGCAGTTGTAGTCCGTAAAAGGTAAAAAACATGGTCACCTGGTAGCCCAGAGCCGCAGCGGTCGAGGCCAAAATGAAAGGCGGGTAAGCCCAGTCAAGCGTGCCTTTTGTTGCTATGATGGTCAGTCTTTTGGAGTCCACGGGTTATCTCCTTCGAAGTGGTGTCGGATCCAAATCAGATATTGCCAGTGGGCTCGATTCAAGTGATTTTTTTCAGCATGAAGTGGAACTCACCATCGAGTTCTGAAGAGTCCAGCAGTTCGTTGCCGGTCTGTTTTGCGAATGCCTCAAAGTCTTTTACGGACCCGGGGTCGGTCGCCATAATTTTCAGTATCTGACCACCGCTCATCGCGTTCAGGGTTTTTTTGGCCCTGAGGATGGGCAGGGGGCAGTTGAGTCCGCGCGCATCGAGTTCCTGGTCAAAGTTGGACATATCGATTGCCTCTACAAGGTAGTTTTAGATTCATGGTGTTACGATGCCAGACATTGTGATTCGCTTGGTTCGTTGGCGCCTTACGCCACCAGATGGCAAGACCAGTGTACCGTTGTCAGGCCTTGGATTCATGGTTAATTCGCATCGGTTACTGAAGAAATATCTAATCGTAAGATTAATCGGATAGATGACCCGCGAAAAACAGCAAAAACACCGTAACGAGATCATTAGGTATGATCCCAGAATCCACGCTGGAACCACTGATCACCGCTGACAGGGGTACAATCAGGCCGTGAAACCATCTTTTCCCAAGGTGCTAGTGCAGACCCGTTTCTGTCTGTTTTTTGTTGCCCTGGCGGTGTTGCGTTGCCCACCGGCTGGCGGCGATGAACTGAGCCGACTGGATGGGGATGCGCTGAAGGTGGGGGTCTCAGCCGAAGAACAGGCGTTGGGCCGCGAATTCATCCGTCTGGCCCACACACACTTGCGTTTGATTGAAGACCCTTTGTTGGTGAACGGTGTGGCCCGAATTGGCGCTCGTTTGACCCAAGTTCTGAACGTTGACCCGGGTATTATCGGGTTTCATCTGGTCGACAACCCCGCTATCAATGGTTTTGCAGGTCCGGGTGGTCAGATCGTTTTTTTTACGGGTCTGATTGCAGCCGCTGAAACTGAGGCGGAATTTGCCTCGGTGGTTGCACATGAACTGGCTCATGTTACCCAGCGTCATTTGCCGCGAATGATCGAACGTGCTCGTAAGCGGCAGATACCAGCGACGGCTGGACTGATTGCTGGAATTCTTCTTGGCGGTCAGGCAGGTGCGGCCACCATGGCGGCAACAAATGCTGCAGCCCTGTCGGATCAGTTGAGCTATACACGTACATTTGAACGCGAAGCAGATGCCGTTGGTTTAAGAATACTGAGCACTGCAGGCTATGACCCGCAGGCGATGGCGCGGTTTATCCAGAGTCTGGCACAAGACACCCGGTTTCAGGTGAACGAGACACCCGAATATTTTCGCACCCATCCACTGTCACTGAACCGAATCGCAGAAATTGAATCACGTGCGGCAGGTCATTCTCAGGAAGCAATGTCGCAGACGCATGAGTATCTGCTTTTACGGGCGAGAGTATTGGCGAGGTACGGCATTGATAAAGAACACATGGTGGCTAATTTTCATAGCCAGGCGGCGGCGGGTATTCCAGAGGTGGCAAGTGCCGGTCGTTATGGCCTGGTTCTCAGCGGCCTGCGCACGGGAGCCTACAATCAGTCCGTTGAACTGGCCCTGTCACTGCGGGCGCAGTCACCCAAGAATATTTTTTATGTGGTGGGTTTGGCCGAGTCACTGCAGGCGGCTGGTGATCTTAACAGTGCCTTGAAGCTGCTCGCTGAAGCCATGGCAATGGTACCGGATGATCCTGTGCTCGCGAGCTATTATGCCGATATGTTGATCAAGGCGGGCAAACCGGACCAGGCTAAACCGGTGATTCGTGCTGGACTTCGGGCCTTACCGCACAGTAGGCGACTGTTCAAATTGTTGGCGCGCGCTGAAGGTGAACTTGGCCGCACTGCAGAATCATTCCAGGCACTGGCTGAATACCACTATCTTTCAGGAGATCTTCAGACAGCACTGGCCAAGCTGACAGCTGCGCTGCGGCACGTGCAAGCAAGTGCTTATTTGACAGCGAGTATTACTGCACGTCGAAATGAGATACTACTCGTATCCGAGCCGGAGGGCTGACTACCAAATTGAAGGACTAGAGACAGTGAATAGAGCGATCGTTAAGGGGGATAATTAGAGATCTTATTCTTAGGGTGGCGTCAGGCCATTGGCAGATCTTCGAGGAGTCTAAATCGACCGAAATTTGCTGCAAATTGGTGCGTTATGCAATTGATGTATTTACGCCATAAATTAATGTTGTGCAAATTTATGGGTTATCGGTTGCCACGGACTGAAATACGCGTTAGAACTAGCGGATAAGGCTCGCTAGTCCATTCGAATTGACGCGCGTAAAAGATCTGCGACGACAATCAGCTGGAGGATCAAGATGATTAGGTTCAGAAATATTCTGGCCGCAGTATCGGCGGTTCTATTGCTGGGACTGGCGAGCAGTTACATGCCCATAGCGGCAGCGGGAGACTTGCCGACCGAAAAAGGTTGTAAGAATCTCAAAGACGCAGACAGCGTGATTAAAGGTTGGTGTACGGCGATTACCCGAAAAAAAGGAAATTGCCTGTCTTGTCATCATGCCATAGTGGATAACTGGCCGGAGGCATTACCGCCAGGCGGCAACATTGGACCACCATTCGTTGCCATGGGTGCTCGATTTCCGAACAGTGAAGATCTTCGGGCCCAGATCTGGGATGCGACGGCTAAGAATCCTAATTCTTCGATGCCGCCTTTTGGCAAACACCAACTGATCAGCGAAAAAGACATCGACAATATCGTGGCCTGGTTATCGACGCTTTAAATACCCAGGACAACGATAGTAATGACATAGTTTATAAGGAGGTTATACCCACTATGAAACGCCGAGTATTTCTTAAAGGGTCCTTTGCTGTGGGAACGATCGCGGTCGCTGCCGCCGCTGGATTATTAACGCCCCGTCGCTTGTTGGCTGCGAGCTGGCCGGAAACAGCGTTCGATGCTAAGAACGAAAGTGATGCGGTAAAAGCGCTTTTCGGTGACGCTCCCGTGGTCGATAGTGATGCCATCAGTATTAAAGCACCGCTTCAGGCTGAAAATGGCGCAGTGGTGCCTATCAAGGCGTGGACATCGTTGTCAGATACTGAATCTATTGCGATCGTGGTAGAGAAAAATCCTGCCCCTTGGGCAACTTCGGTCGACGTTATGCCAGGTGCTGGTGGGCTCTACAGCACACGGATCAAGATGGGACAGACCTCACCTGTCACCTGCTACGTAAAGGCAGGTGGGAAAGTACATAGAGCCGCGCATGTGGTGAAGGTGACTGTGGGTGGTTGTGGCGGCTGACCGCTACACCTGGACAAGGAGATAAGATCATGGCAGCAACCAAGATGAAAATTAAGAAAGACAAGTCCGGCGGTCACGTGGTTATGGTGTTGGTTAAACACCCAATGGAAACCGGAAATCGCAAGGATAAAAAGACCGGTAAAAAGGTGCCGGCGCATTTTGTTAAGACGATCGTATTCACGCACAACGGAACAGCTGTGGCACAGGCGAACCTTGGTCCGGCGGTGTCCAAGAATCCGTTGACCCAGATCTTGCTCACCAGCTCCAAAAGCGGTGATACGGTATCTGTACAATGGACGGATAATCAGGGGAAGACCGGCGGCACTGAAGCGACAATCAAGTAACGTCGACCATGAAAATATTTATACCGCATCCGGTGTGGGCCGAGTGTTTCCAGAAGGAGTTAAGATGAAACAGTTTCTGACAGCGGTTCTCGTGGCAGTCGCATTGGTCATCGGAATACCCGCAGCAAATGCAATATCCGAAGCCGAAATCAAGAAAGACATCGAGGAATTCCAAAACTATTTTCTGAAACGCTTCCCCGGGGTAACCCTTGCTGATTACGCTGATGGGGTAAACGCGTTGCCACAATATGCTGAACGTCGGGCTAACTGGGAGTTGCTGATGGAGTTTCCACCCTACGAGACCGAAATGGACAAAGCCGCTGAACAATGGGCCAAGCCTTTTGCCAACGGCAAGACATTTGACGACTGTAACCTGGCAGCAGGTAATGTATACCCGGTCTATGACGCAGCTACTGATGATTTACGAACATTGGTTGGTGATATCAATGTTTGCTTGAAGGCGAATGGCGAAAAAACGATCAAGAATGTCAAGGTCGGTAAGATGGCGCGTCTCGTTGCCCATTATCGTGCGCAGTTTAATGGTCAACCCATGGCCGTTGATTATTCTCAAGCCGGTGCACAGAAGTGGTATGAGAAAGGTCGTCAGATTTACTGGGCTAAACGGGGTCAGCTGAATTTCTCTTGTGCGAACTGTCATGTTCAGAATGCGGGTAACAAAATCCGTGGCGATGTCCTCAGTGCGGGGTTGGGCCACACCACCGGCTTCCCGGTCTATCGAACGAAATGGGCCGTGGCGGGTAAACCCTGGGGTACTATTCATCGCCGTTATGCTGGCTGTAACAAACAGGTTCGTGCTAAGCCATTCAAGGCTCAGGGGGCAGAATACAAGGCATTAGAGCTCTATGAGGCTGTTATGAATACCGGTGTGCCCCTCAAGGTGCCTAGTCAGCGACAATAGCGAATGTTATACGCCACGAAAAAGCCTGGCTTAAGCCAGGCTTTTTTCTCAGTCTCCAGCCTGAGTCGGGGAAAGACACGCCTGAACCGGATGTTTCTAAGGTAAAGCGATGAGTCTCAATCGGCGGGAATTTCTTCAACTGCTGAGTCTTGCTGCGACCGCCGGCTTGCCGCTGACCGGACGATCCAGTAGTTCTGATCCGGCCCAGATTTATGATTTTCCTTCCTTTGGCAATGTATCGTTGTTGCACTTTACGGACTGCCATGCCCAGCTTTTACCCCTTTATTTTCGTGAACCCAGTGTCAACATCGGTTTGGCCGATGCATTCGGTCGGGTGCCTCACCGGGTAGGCCGCTATTTCCTAGATCATTTCTCAATTCCGCAAGGTTCGCCGGAGGCCTATGCCTACACCTGCCTGGACTTTGAGTCCATGGCCCGACAATTCGGAAAAGTCGGTGGATTTGCTCATTTAGCGACTTTAATCAAGCGGATCAGAGCATTGCGGCCTCACAGTTTATTACTGGACGGCGGAGACACTTTGCAAGGCTCAGCCACAGCGTTGTGGACCCAAGGTCGGGACATGATTGGCGCCTGTAAGTTGCTGGGTGTTGACGTTATGACCGGCCATTGGGAATTTACCTATGGCATGGACCGGGTACGCGAAATCATCGACGGTGAACTGGACCCCATCGAGTTTCTCGCACAGAATGTTGTGCTCACTGAGGACGCCGCGTTCGACGACAAGCCAGCGTATGATCCGGAATCCGGGCAGGTATTCAAGCCATACACCTTGCGTGAACTGAATAGGGTTCGAGTCGGTATTATCGGCCAGGCATTTCCCTATACCAGTCTCGCCAATCCAAGGTATATGGTAGAAGACTGGAGTTTCGGTATTCGAGATGCGCAATGCCAGTCCATGGTGGATACGCTCAGGGACCAAGGTGCTGAACTGGTTGTTGTCCTGTCCCACAATGGCATGGACGTTGACCTCAAGATGGCACAACGTGTATCCGGCATAGACGTGATACTGGGCGGCCATACCCACGATGGTGTACCGGTGCCCGAGATTGTGAACAGTCCTTCGGGCCGCACACTGGTGGTTAATTCAGGGTCCAATGGCAAGTTTCTGTCTGTGATGGATCTGGATGTTCGCAACGGCCATCTGGTGGATTATAGGTTTCGAATGTTGCCGGTCTTCTCGAATTTCTTACCCGCGGATTCTGAGATGGCGGCCTATATCGACGGCGTTCGGGCACCCTTTGTTGATCAGTTATCCCGGGTCATCGCGTCAACAGAAGTGACGTTGTATCGTCGGGGCAATTTTGGTGGTACTTTCGATCAGGTGATTCTTGATGCTATGCTAAAGGTCCGTGGCGCTGATATCGCATTTTCACCAGGATTTAGATGGGGGACCAGCTTGTTGGCCGGGGATCCAATTACCTATGAGGACGTGATGGACCAAACAGCAATCACCTATGCCAAGTTGACGCTGAATGAAATGACCGGTGAGATGATCCATCAGCTGCTCGAAGGTATCGCGGACAATCTATTTAACGCGGATCCGTACTACCAGATGGGGGGAGACATGGTTCGGGTCGGTGGGTTGACCTATACAATCGATCCGGCAGCAACAATTGGTCGCCGAATTTCTCAGCTAGAATTTGATGGAAAGCCGCTTGATGCGGCGAAAACTTACCGGGTGGCGGGTTGGGCCAGTGTCAATCCACAACCCGATGAATTACCCAATATTTGGGACGTGGTGTCAGAATATTTAGTAGATACTGAGGTGATACGCCATGTGGCATCGAATCTGCCCAGGGTCAAAGGAATCGATAATAATCCAGGAATCATGAATATATAATGTAATTATAATGTTCTTAAAAACCAATATGATTAAATACATATATGATAAAATAAGTATAATAGGGTATATTGTTATTATTATTGCGGTATTAAGGTTGCCCTTAGCACTGGCTGCAGGCCCACCGCCGGGCGTAGATCAGACCGTATGGTGTGAGCAAAATGCTGATGAATGTAGCGAGTGGTGCGCAGAGAATAGCGAGGAAGATATTTGTCAAGAGCCGGACTGTGACTGAAGAGTCCAGCCACAACTAAGGGTTCTAATCGCCTGGGCCGCTACTTCCCTAACAGTAGAATCGGTTATTATTTAACTCACCATCAACAAGGAGAATTTGAGATGAAAATTTGTAGGCGTATTAGCGGAGCCATTTTAGTCATGGCAATATCTTTGCCCGTTCTAGCGGGAGATCCCGTGGGTATCACCCCCGATCTAATGTCCGTCACGGTGATGCACAACGGTGCGGCCACCGAAATTGTCCGTAACCAGGACAACGCCAATACCGTGATCCCGGCATTTGCAAAGACTTCAAGAAAATGCCCCCCATTTTGTATTCAACCGTCTTCACTAGCACCGGGCGTTGAAACAATCGGTGAGCAGGAAATCATTGCTTATGCCAAGCAGATGAGCGATGGAGATGATTCAATCGTTGTGGTTGATTCGAGAACTCCAAACTGGGTTGCTAAAGGCACCATCCCCAGTGCGATCAATGTGCCGTGGACCAAGCTCAATCCAGCCAAGGGTGCGACGCCCATTGAAATTGCTGAGATCTTGCAGGACGTATTCAATGTGAGCGAATCCGAAGGGTTGTTCGATTTCACCAATGCCAAAACTGCCGTGATGTTCTGTAACGGTATGTGGTGCGGTCAATCCCCCAACAATATCAAGAATCTGCTCAAAGTCGGTTACCCGGCTCACAAGATCAAATGGTATCGCGGCGGCATGCAGGACTGGGAGATTCTCGGTCTGAGTACCGCAAAACCGTAAGCGAACAAATTCGTGTTATCAAGAAGGGCAAGCATCTGCCCTTCTTGAGCACGAGAACTGCATCATACCGCCACCTACGTTATGGATAATGGCTACTACGCGACCGTAGACCATCTCGAAAAGCTCGGAGTCAATAAGGACTATATCCAGGGATGGGTGGGTGGATACCTAGGCAATCCCGAGCGCGAAGAACAGCGGGTGACGGACGCCTATAAAGCCGGTTATGAAGACGGCCAGGGTGGCGTCACAGACAAGGCCCAGAACTGGCAAAGTAGTTGAGCACTATTCAAGTCGCTCTGGATACCCGCTGCTTTATGTCGATGCGGACTGATTGTCGACTGTAGCCGAAGAACCTAGGATGTTCCGTATTGACTTCTGAATTTGATCAACAGCATTTTGTGCGTTGATCTCTGTGACCTGATCCATAACCCAACGGTTGGTCTGATCATTTCCCATGAGCTGTTGGATTTGTGCACCGAAAGCCCTTAGCAGGGAATATCCGGGACCACCGTTTACGTAGTTACACTGACTAAAGTCTTTGCTACGGGCGTTGAACGTGTCGATAAATGCCTCGGTGTAGTCTCCTGGCCCCAGTATTTCTTCAGCATTCCGGTGGAGGTGTCCTGCACACACTTGCGTCAGTTTGATGACAAAACGTTCCCGCTCGTCGGGTTGTAGTTGTGTCGCGCAGACACGATCACAAATATGAATAAGAAAAACCAAGTATTCGCTAATGACAGCGACCCGTTGTACATCATCGCGATAATTGAACTTCTGTTCGTGGAGTTGCTTGGTACCATCCAGCGCGACTTGCCAGCAGACGTAAGCGAGGGCCCCAGCGTTTTCTTCTATAGAAACGGAATGTTCACGCGCCGGCCAACGATCACGTATTCTCACAACTATTGTTTGCTGGTAGTGACTCGTAGTCTAGAACGCAAAATTGTAGCTCTGGGGTTATCGATGAGATCCCTTTTCCTCATGCGCGAGATCAACAACCTGAGTAGCTAGCTCGTCGAACGTTTCGCGATAGCCATCCAGAATATCACCAGTTTGCGGTACAAAATAGTCTTCCTGGGTGACGCCAGATTTGCGTTCCCGGGCAATAAACTGTTTTTGCATTTGGATCATTTTCTCTATGATTTTTTGTTTCTCACTCATTTGAAATCTCCCAGAGACTCAGTCTGAGACGGCAACCGGCAATTCGACCCGCTCTCGTTGCAGCATGGTACGTTACTGGTGTTCGCTTGTCACGCTGAAGTTGAATCCTATACTGCATCAATACCGCGATGTGGCAAGAACAGCCCACAGCCCAGTTTGCGCCCCTCGCCGAGTCCGAACTGCTGAAGAGCCAATGATTCACCTGTCTTAAGATTGGCAATCATTAGGCTGCGCGTTTGGAACGTTCTCGTTGGCGTGTGAACAAGCCGGGTTTTCCCACAGAGCAGTTTAGTTGGTGTTATACCTACGACTTTCAGTTGCTCGTTGACCCACTGTAGGAATTTGGTTTCATCCTGAATTTCTTGGTCAGCTACAACGTGGCGAGCAGATACAGTATTCAGGGGGTTTAAAGGCCGCACTTTTGCTGTACCGATCTCGATGATATGTTTATCTACCGCGATGTGTTTGCCACAGAGTAATCGAGCTGAATCGAGCATGTTTATATGAAGCCGGACCACGAGTCGTGCGCGACCCGAGAGCTGTAAAATCCCATGATCATCGGACCGTATCCAGCCATTGCCAGATTCTGCGATGTGAACATGGTGAATGCCGAGCCATTGATCGTCCTGAATCCAGGGCAGGGGACGGACAAGACCTTGAAACAGAGCATAAGCATGGTCTATCGGCAACGCTTGGCCAGTTATCTTAAATACTAGGTCCACTATAGAGCAGTCCACACTCGTTGATTTAGGTGGGGATTCCTGCCAGGACATAGTGATCTCAGATAAAGGTTTTAATATGTCTAGAACACAAGGTGGTTAAGCAGTGTACTAACATTGGATAACGGTACTGAGTAGGTTCTGTAGCGCAACCTGATTCCAGCGATGCAGGGCGCTACTTGCATATCTAAGAGGGAATTTGGATGTTGTCATGAAAACGGCCCCGATAAAAAAGTCGGCCTTGGTTTTGTTCGGTACTATCTTGAAACGACTCACGACGATGTGGGGTGTTGTTAGACAACACACCTTCCGATGGCTTGAGTTGCCGGTTAAAAACTAGGTCTGAGCGTTGTTTTAGTATGTTACGCAGGGCCTCTACAGCCTCGCGCGACAACGAATCCTCGCGCCACTGAATGTTATGACGTCGAGTTGTGTATCGCATGCAAATTCGATCAGGACCCTGCCAGAAAACAGGTCCAGACTGAGCCTGTCGCGGCCCATCCGGTGCATCCAAATTGGCAGGTATGGTCATCATATCTCGCTGGCTCAGGGCGGCAACATAATCAGGATTCTGCTGCGCGAGCAGTGCGTAGATTATTTCATGGTTAATTAGTTCTGTTGCACCACCTTGGAGTGCAGGCCGCACACAGTGCAACAACATGGCTCGAATGGGGTGGGTCACAGGAAAGTAGTAGCCGTCAGTGTGCCAGTTCAGTTCAGAATTGGTATAGGGAATGTACCGTGCGTTCGAACCCGTACTCACTTGAATTCGTTTCAATCCCTTAGCGGCACTCCGTTGGTGCAGATTCTGCAAGCCGGCTTGATGACACAAGGTGAGTACAGCTGCTTCATTGGCTGATTGCAGACAACGGTAATGGACAAAATTAGAAACCGCGACCCGTCGACGCAGCTCCTTGCGTTCCTCGTGACGCAAGGAAGTGGGATCGGCAATATCAACGGGAGGTAACGCAATTATCGCGCGATAATTGTCGAGCCACTCCAGGAGCCGGTCCTTAGATCCATCGCTTGATACGTAATCAACCTTGACAGAAGACAATGAAACCATGTTGGTGATCAGTAAAGATTAATGTAGTAATTACAGATAAATTCTATGGAGTTGGTGTTGATTCTAGTCTTCTAACAAGCGCGAGCAACTCTCTCGTTAGGGCTGGGTCGGGGGTCGCGCTATTTGTTTTGGGCATTTCATACTACCGAATTGGGGTAACTGGTTGGGCGGGTGTTCACTGTTATTTGCTGAAGAAAGTGGGCAGTGTGTTAGCCACGGTACTGGTTGACAGAAAATTTTTAATTTAGCCAGAATTACGTATCCCTTATGGGATAGTTCTAGGAGGCGTAAGCACTGCTCTAAAGGGAAGGTCGTAACGCGCAACTACCCGCTACAATCTTTCCAAAGATTTGTGCCATCGACTTAATAATTAGGAGAAAGTAAGACATGGTTGATCGTGAAAAGCACCCGACGCCTATGCTGGATGAGCTCGAATCGGGACCTTGGCCCAGTTTTGTATCCGGTATCAAGGAACTTCGGGATAACCATGAGGGAGATCGTGTAAACGGTGTTGCCAACGATTTGTTGGGTCAGTTGGAGCATTCCTACGAGACACGCAAGGGCTACTGGAAAGGCGGCACCGTCAGTGTCTATGGTTACGGCGGCGGGATCATTCCCCGTTTTTCTGAAGTTGGTCAGCAGTTTCCGGACTCTAAGGAATTTCATACGCTCAGGGTGCAGCCTCCTGCGGGTAATCATTACAGTACAGATATTCTTCGACAACTCGCCGACAGCTGGGAGAAGTGGGGTTCAGGCTTGGTGACGTTCCATGGTCAGACCGGCAACATCATGTTTATTGGCGCAACGACTGAGAACACGCAACACTTTTTTGACGAGATCAACGATTATGGTTTTGATCTAGGTGGGGCGGGCCCTTGTGTACGAACAGCACAGTCGTGTGTTGGGGCCAGTCGATGTGAGCAATCGTGTGCGAACGAACACAAAATTCACCGCACCTTGGTCAACAACTTCACTGATGATGTTCATCGCCCCGCGCTGCCCTACAAATTTAAATTCAAAATCTCGGGTTGTCCAAACGATTGTATGAACGCGATTGAACGTGCCGACATGGCAGTGATTGGTACTTGGCGTGATGACATCAGGGTTGACCAAGACGAGTGGAAATCCTACGTCGAAGCAAAAGGACGTCAGCATACGGTCGATAACATCATTACACGGTGTCCAACCAGTTCTTTGAGCCTTAAAGACGACGACTCACTGGAAATCGACAATCGAAACTGTGTTCGCTGCATGCATTGTATCAACGTGGTTCCCAAGGCTCTCTCGCCAGGTGTCGACACAGGTGTGACGGTACTGATGGGTGGTAAACGCACGCTCAAGATCGGTGACTTGATGGGTACTGTGGTGGTGCCTTTCATGAAAGTGGAATCGGAAGAGGATTACGAACGACTGGTAGAGATCGCCGAAAACACCATCGATTATTGGGCTGAAAACGGCCTTGAACATGAGCGTTGCGGCGAAATGATTGAGCGGATCGGTTTGATCAATTTTCTGGAAGGTATCGGTGTCGATGTTGATCCAAATATGGTTGCTGAGCCACGCGAGTCATCTTACGTCCGGATGGACGGCTGGGATGAAGAAGCGATCAGATGGTTTGAGCGCAAAGGTGAACAGAAACGAGTGGAACCAAGCGCTGTCGCTTAATCCGCCTCCCAGGATAAGTAGGAGTATTTGTTATGGCTAAAAAAGAAATGCGTCGCCCGATTGAGTCGGGTTGCCCGGATGGGTTCCAGTACATGCATCCAGCTATGGTCAAGAACTTTGGCCAGTGGAAATGGCACGACCACCCACGACCTGGGGTACTACGGCATGTGGCTGAAAGTGGAGATGCCATCTGGACTGTCAGAGCGGGGACCCAGCGGATTCTCGATGTTTTTACCTTAAGAAAGTTGTGTGATATTGGCGATGAATTTGCCGACGGCCATGTTCGATTCACGATTCGCAGCAACATCGAGTACATGGTAGACGGTGAAGAAAAGGTCAATCCATTGATCGCTGCGCTGGAGAGCGCAGGTTTCGTGGTGGGCGGTACGGCAAATTCAGTGGCGATGATTGCCCATACCCAGGGTTGGTTGCACTGCGATATTCCCGGTACTGACGCATCGGGAGTCGTGAAGTCGATGATGGATGAACTGATTGATGAGTTCAGAAACTGCAACATGCCGAACCGGGTTCATATCACGACGTCCTGCTGCCAGATTAATTGCGGTGGTCAGGGTGATATTGCCATCAACGTTCAACACACCAAGCCGCCAAAGATCAACCACGATCTGGTGGCAAATGTTTGTGAGCGGCCGTCGGTTGTGGCTCGTTGCCCAGTTGCTGCAATTCGACCGGCACAGGTCAATGGTAAGCCAACCCTGGAAGTTGATGAAAAGAAATGTATCTGTTGCGGTGCTTGCTATCCGCCGTGCCCGCCCATGCAGATTAACGATCCGGAGCACACAAAACTTGCCATTTGGGTCGGTGGAAATCACTCTAATGCGCGCAGTAAGCCGAGCTTCCAGAAGCTTGTCGCCTCAGGAATCCCAAATAACCCGCCCCGCTGGCCGGAGGCGACGGCTATTGTCAAAAACATTCTCAATACCTACAAGGATGATGCCAGGGATTGGGAGCGAATAAACGACTGGATCGATCGCATCGGCTGGTCACGCTTTTTTGAGCTGACTGGTCTAGCTTTTACGAAGTATCACATCGATCACTGGCGGGGTTCGCGTAAGAGCCTCAACTCATCTACCCATATCCGGTTTTAAGGAAACCAGATGAAATTCTCGGTTATGGTCAACGAGGGGCCGTACACCCATCAGGCTGCTGATACGGCCTATCACTTTACTCGGGCGGTGCTTGATGCCGGGCACGAGATTTTCCGCGTTTTTTTCTACCACGACGGTGTTCACAATGGTACGCGGATGACGACCCCACCCCAGGATGATCGCCATATCGTAGATCGATGGAGTGAACTGGCGCATGATCATGACATCGACCTGGTGGTGTGTGTCGCTGCCGCCCAGCGTCGTGGCATCCTGGATAAAGACGAAGCCAAACGCAACGGCAAAGATGGTGACAATATCGCACCGGGGTTCCGAATTTCTGGCCTGGGTCAGCTGATCGAGGCCGGCATAGAAGCAGATCGACTGGTCGTCTTTGGTGACTAACGAATCAGGTAAGACTGTGAAAAAATTCATGTACGTCAATCGCCACGCCCCCCACGGGACTATCTATCCGCTCGAAGGTCTTGAAGTGGCACTCATTGGCGCCGCTTTCGATCAAGACGTTAGCATGGCGTTTATTGGTGATGGTGTCTTCCAATTGAATAAGGGCCAGGACACGGCCGATTTAGGCATGAAAAATTGTGCACCCACCTATGGTGCGTTGGGTGATTATGAGGTTACAAAGTTGTACGTGGAGCAGGAGTCGCTCGACGAACGAGGTCTAGAATTGAGTGATCTGATGAATCTGACCTGGGAAGATGAAGAAGAAGACTGGGCAGAAAAACCGTCGATCCAGGTGGTCAGCCGAGCACAGTTGTCAGACCTGCTGGAACAGCAGGACGTGATCCTGAATTTCTAACACTGACGATGCTGCACACGGTCAACAAATCGCCGTTTGATAGCCACAGTCTACAGACCTGTCTGGGACTGGCCAAAGCAGGCAGCGATATTTTGCTAATAGAAGATGCCGTCTATGCGGCAATGTCCGGGACGGCTGTGACGGCGATGGTTAAAGCCGCGATGAACGCCTCCACCATCTACGCGTTGGCGCCGGATCTCAAGGCTCGCGGAATCGGATCCGAGAAGATGATCGACGGTATAAATCTTGTTGGCTACGATGGCTTTGTGGAGCTTGCGGTAACCAACGATAAAGTGCAGAGCTGGTTATAGATTAATTAAATGGAGATTTGATATGGCATTCGAAATCAATGGTAAAACCTACGAGACAGACGAGGAGGGTTATCTCGCTAACTTGAATCTGTATGAGCTTTTCCCTTATGGTCCGGCCAAGCAAGCTTGTAAGTACGCGGGCTTGCCCAAGCCAACCGGCTGCGTCTGAATGTCCAGTCGAGTCATGATTGACTCAGTCAATTAGCAGGACACGGTCTACGCCGGTTCGAATTTTTAAAGAGCGTTAGTTTTGATTCTGGGTACTGTCTATGCTTGCTTGTTTCTCGTGGCAACATTTTGTCTTGTAGTGGGTGTGGTTGTTCGAGTCATCTGCTATAGCCGGACGCCGGCACCGTTGGTCATTCCAACCACACCGGCCCCAACGACGACTGGCGGTGTTGTCTCTCTCATGTTTCGCGAGGTTGTACTGTTTGAGAGCCTTTTCAAAGGAAGCAAGTGGACCTGGCTGTTCGGTTGGTTATTTCATTTTGGCTTGGTGGTTGCTCTGTTGCGTCATTTACGATACTTCACGGAACCCGTGTGGCGGTGGGTTGAAGTGATTCAATGGGTGGGTCTCTACGGAGGTGGGGTGATGCTGTTTGGGTTACTGGGACTGTGGGCTCGTCGATTCCTGGTCGATCGGGTACGATACATTAGTGCGCCGTCGGATCACTTGATGCTGGCACTGCTGGTAGCTATCGCCGGTTCGGGACTTGCCATTAAATATGTTGTTCATACCGACATCGTCGCACTAAAAGCGTTTACTCGCGGGTTGTTAGTGTTCGACTGGCAGCCATTGCCGGCTGAGCCTTTGTTGCTGATCCACCTGACACTGGTCATCCTTTTGATGGTTATATTTCCATTCAGTAAGCTCCTCCATGCGCCAGGTGTTTTCTTTAGTCCAACTCGCACGATGAAAGACACGCCCCGGGAAAAACGCCACAGCGCGCCGTGGGCAGACGAAATCAACCGGTCAACCCTACGGTAGTATTTGCTCATGGCGAAACACGAATTTCCGATTCCCGTTATCAGGTTGACCCCTGAAATCCCGCCAATACAGCCGGGGGTAATGGCACACAGTAGACCCTTTGTCGCCAAAGCCGAGCATCAGGAACCATTGGGATTCCCAGGTGAGTTGGTTGACAACTGGAAATCGGTTGCCATAGACAAAATGGAGGAACTACTTGGTAAGTATCGTGCACTGCCGGTTTTCCTTGACTCTTGTGTGAAGTGCGGTGCTTGTACGGACAAATGTCACTACTATCTTGGTACCAGTGATCCCAAGAACATGCCGGTCGCCAGGCAAGATCTTTTACGCAGCGTCTATCGTCGTTATTTCACAATCGCTGGAAAATTCTTTCCAAAACTGGTCGGCGCAACCGAATTGACCGAGGAAGTCATTGATGACTGGTATCGTTACTACCATCAATGTTCGGAATGCCGACGCTGTTCGGTGTACTGCCCCTTCGGTATCGATACAGCAGAGATTACGATGGCTGGACGCGAAATTCTGGCCTCTATCGGTGTTGGGCAGAAGTATGCCAACGAAATCATCGGCAAGGTGCACAAAATAGGGAATAACCTCGGGCTTCCGGAACCGGCGCTTGTCGATACGCTCGAAGGCCTGGAAGAAGAAGTCGAGGAAGAGATTAATGTACCCGTAAAATTTCCGCTGGACCAGGTGGGGGCAGATGTCCTGTTAGTGACACCGTCTGCTGATTTTTTTGCTGAGCCCCATGTTGATGGTCTTATTGGCTATGCGAAAGTATTCCATCAGGCAGGTATCAATTGGACCTTGAGTTCTTATGCATCAGAAGCCGCAAACTTTGGAATTTTTATCGGCAACTATGAAAACATGCAAAAGGTCGCCGAACGCATTCGTCAAGCCGCAATCGATCTTGGCGTAAAGCGGATTGTGGTGGGTGAATGTGGTCACGCCTGGCGTGTTGCGTACAGTTTCTGGAACACGTTGATCGGACCATTTGATTTTCTAGATCCGGCATACCCAACACCTCAACATATTTGTGAGCTGACGTATGACCTGCTCCAACAAGGTCAGCTCAAGCTCGATCCAGTTCAGAATGATGACAAAGTCGTGACATTCCATGATTCATGCAATGTCTCGCGAGGTTCGCGTATGGGTGACACGCCTGGAGGGCAATTCACCATTCCGAGAGCGCTCATCCAGTCGGCCTGTTCGAATTTTGTTGACATGGCGCCCGAAACTACGCACGAGCACACATTTTGTTGCGGCGGCGGGGGCGGGTTGCTCACCGACGATCTTCTCGAGCTCAGGGTAAAGGGAGCGCTACCTCGTGTGAGCGCCTTAAAGCG
>LUSG01000085.1 GCA_001629395.1 Gammaproteobacteria bacterium REDSEA-S15_B12
AAAGATATTTGTGCTGATGGGTCGGAGAAGTCCGACGGCAAGGTTTATGCCTGGTGTTTTTGTATTTCCAGGTGGTGCCGTCTCATCTGGTGATGGTCGCGTGTTGCCTGCTACCGAACTTGATCCCACCTATGGCACGTTGATGGGGGTTGGCCAATCACAAAGCCGAGCCCGCGCTTTGGCGATGGCAGCAATTCGGGAAACCTGGGAAGAAACTGGATTAGTTGTCGGTGTTGCCGGTCAACTCAAGGGAAGTCGGGCACCGTCGTGGGAGGCAATTCGGTCGCTTAATCAAGTTCCCGATCTCCAGCACCTTGGGTATG
This sequence comes from Gammaproteobacteria bacterium REDSEA-S15_B12, assembly GCA_001629395.1. Classification (GTDB taxonomy): domain Bacteria; phylum Pseudomonadota; class Gammaproteobacteria; order Arenicellales; family UBA868; genus REDSEA-S09-B13. The sequence continues at coordinate 324 of LUSG01000085.1, forward strand.
TGGGTCGTGCCATAACGCCACCATTCAGCAAGATTCGTTTTCACGCCAGGTTCTTTACCGTCGATGCTCGCCATCTTAGCGGTGAAATTCAGGGTGACGGCGAGCTGGTCGAAGTAGGCTGGTGGAACGTCGCAGATCTTAACGATTTGCCGATGCGTGGAGTCACCCGGTTTATGTTGGATCGTGCCGTCGGGCTTGTACGCGGAGAGGTTGAAGAAAGGCCGACGCCTATTTTTCGCTGGCGCGGCAGTCGCCGTGTAGCTTGGCGTTGAGGGTTACTTCACAAACCTGAAATAGGTGTCGGAGCCGCTACCAGCTATTGGTTGGACTTCACCCAGTCGCTCGAGGTGCTGGATCGATGCCAGGGTCGACAGGCCCGCTGCGCCATGCAGCTCGGGCTGAAGATCAGGATACATCTCAGGAACCATGTCGGTGATGCGAAGATCCTTTGGTTTTAGTAATGTACGAATGGTCTCTATGCGTTGTAAGCGGTGTTCAATCAGAGCAGTAAGGTAGGGGATAGGGTCTTTTATTGGGGAACCATGCGTAGGCCAGAAGCAATCTTCATTTCGCATTAACAGTTTATCAAGGCTGGACAGGTAGTCTGTCATATTGCCGTCTGGCGGTATGATTACCGTTGTAGACCAGCCCATTACATGGTCACCGCTGAAAAGAGCGTTGCCCTCCGTCCAGGCAAAGCACATGTGGTTGCTGGTGTGGCCTGGCGTGTGAACACATTCCAGTGTCCAGCCATTACCGGTAATTGATTCGCCGTCACTGACGTAAACGTCTGGAACAAAATTACGATCAACTCCTTCCTCTAATTGTTCCGTCGTGTTGAATGCAGATCCTCCATGAGGGCCATAGGCATAAGTGGGTGCACCGGTCGCTGCTTTTAGCGGTTCGGCCGCCGGTGAGTGATCCCGGTGGCAATGGGTGACAATAATATGGGTAACCTGCTCATTAGCAACGCTGTCGAGCAATGCCTGTACATGGGCATGATCACTCGGCCCCGGGTCGATCACAGCGATTTCACCTTCGCCCAGTATGTAGGTACCCGTTCCATGAAATGTAAACGCACTCGGGTTCCTGGCAGTTACACGGCGAAGACCTGTAGTCACCTGTTCAACCGCGCTATAGGCGAAGTTATGGTCTTTTATGAAAGGAATTTCGACCACGTGGATGGAGACCTTCCGGATCAGTCGACAGTGACCCAGGTATTGGTCTCAGGCTGAAAGGCTTCCAGTGGTTGGAAGCGCGCTTTATACGACATTTTCTGGCAGTCTTTAATCCAGTATCCAAGATAAAGCCAGTCGTAGTCGATGCTGCGGGCGAGTTCGATCTGTTTCAGGATCGTAAGAATTCCTGGGCTTCGGTGAGCCTCATCTGGGTCATAAAAGGTGTAGACAGCGGACAGGCCGTTGGCCACATGATCCATCACCGACACTGACAGTAGTCGACGCCCAATTCGTAGTTCAAGAATAAAGGTGTCGATGTTCGAATTGATTAGAAACTGTCTGTATTTTTCAGGATCCGGATCATCCATGCTGTCACCAGTATGACGATTTGACTGGTATCGTCGGTAAAGCGAGAAGTGTTCCTCGGTAAATCGAGCTGTTCTCAACTCCGTTGTTACAGAAGCGTTACGCTTGATCGCGCGCTGCTGCGAGCGGTTTACTTTGAAGTCTTGCGCAGGAATCCGAACTGAACGGCACTGGTCGCACTGCGGGCAGTGGGGGCGATAGTAAAGCGTACCATTACGGCGAAAACCGTTGTCAATTAGGCTGTCATACAGAGCAGGAGTGACATCGAAGCGTGGGTCAACCAGGAGATTCGCTGCTGTCTGATCTAATAGATAGGGGCAACGGTGCTGTGTTGATTTGTATAGGTCCGGGGCGGACTGTTGACGCGTCATAGTAGATCCAGACTGTCAAAACTGTAGTTCCAAGTCGCAGGCTGCGATTCGACCGCGAGCGCAGCTTGCAGTTGGCCCGAAAATATGTCGCGCGGAATGTTTTTAGCGCCCAAAGAGAAAAGGTGCTCTGAAGGCACCTGGCAGTCAATCAGTAGAAACTTTTTATCAGAGATTATTCTGATGAGTGCAGTCAAAGCGATTTTAGAGGCGTCGGTTGAGTGACTGAACATGCTTTCACCAAAAAATACCCGCCCAATGGCAACACCATACAACCCGCCAATGAGTGTTTCCTGATCCCAGACTTCGAGTGAATGAGCATAGCCTGACTCGTTAAGCGTGGTATATGCTTTGATCATTTCTGGCGTAATCCATGTGCCACCGTCTTCGTTCTCGTCTCTAGGTTTTGCACAGGCCTGAATCACACCAGTGAAATGCTGATCGCTTGTAACGCAGTAGCCTCGGTGCCGCAGCGTTTTCTTCAAAGACCTACTGATCTTGAGGTCGTCGGGGTAGAGCACCGTCCTGGGATCAGGTGACCACCACAGTATGGGTTGATCGGTGCTGTACCACGGGAATATTCCCTGACGATAGGCGCTGAGTAATCGACCACTGCTCAGGTCACCACCCACCGCAAGCAAGCCCTCTGGTGTGGCCGCTTCAAGCGGTGGGAATGTGTACTGTTCAACGGGTCCTGACATGATGATTTAGATTCTAGCGAAAAAATTTAGTCGGTGTTTAATGACTCTGTCAGCGAAATACAGTTACTAGTTCGGCTATACATTTCTAGGTTCTATGTGGACTAAGTTTGCTTAAATGGGGAATGCTGTTCCAATATGCCGGTGTAGCGTTCGATTTCCTGATGTTCCTCAAGGGTATAGCGCTCTATGGCATCGTGGAAGCCGGCGTGGCTGAGCCAATGCGCTGACCGTGTGATTGTCGGCATCAAGCCTCTGCTTAGTTTGTGTTCTCCTTGAGCCCCGGCTTCAAATATCGAAAACCCCTGTTCAATACAGTACTCAATTGGGGTGTAATAGCAGACCTCAAAGTGAAGGTCTGAAATCTGTTCGACCGAGCCCCAGTAACGGCCATAGAGGGCGTTATCCGCGCATACAAAAAATCCAGCCGCCACGTTTTTGCTGCCACGCTGGGCCAGTAATAGTCGAATCTGTTCAGGCATCTTTCGGCGTAGTGTTTCGAAAAATTCCTGATTTAGATAAAGAAATGAACCGTGTTCCGCGATTGTTTGGTGATAACAGGTATAAAAGAACGACAGTTGTTCGTCGCTGATTTCTTCACCACGGAGCCAGCGTAGATTGATTCCAGCTTCGCGTACTCGGCGTCTCTCACGTCGGATATTTTTTCTCTTTTTCGAGGACATGGACTGCAAAAACTGTTCGAAGCTCAGGTAGTGCTGGTTACGCCAGTGAAACTGGTTACTCGAACGATCAATGAATTCCAGGGCTTGAAAGTAGTGAGTGTCTGATTCGTTTATGAATAAGCAATGAATAGACGAAACCTCGAGTTTTTGACCAAGACTGCGGAGTCCCTGCACAAGGATAGATGCCAGCTGTTCACGATCCTGATTCGGGTGAGTCAGTAGTCTTGGCCCAGTTATTGGCGTAAATGGTACTGCGACCACCAGTTTCGGGTAGTAATCTAGTCCTGATTGCTGGTACGCTCTTGCCCAGGCCCAGTCAAAGATAAATTCACCGTAGGAGTGAGATTTAAGATAGCAGGGCACGGCACCAACCAGATCGTCACCCTGAGCTAAGTTGAGGTGGCAGGGTGACCAGCCAGTATCAGGGCAAACTGCGCCACTTGTCTCTAGTGCATACAAAAATTCATAACGCAAGGTGGGTGCGTCGTGTGGTACAACACGGTTCCAACTGTCTGAATCAATCTCCTGAAGACTCTTGTGTATTGTTAGGGTCAGCCCGGAAGAACTATCATTGAACCCACGCTGCTGTTCCGCGATTTCTGAGCCACCATTATTCTGATTAACCATCAATGAAAACACTTCCCATCGGGCTTGCCCAGTTTAACTTTCACCTTGGTGATATTGATGGCAATGTTCACCGGATTATCAGTGCCAGCGAACAGGCGAGGGATATGCTGGGGTGCAGAATTGTGGTGTTCCCCGAGCTTGCAGTCACCGGTTACCCACCCGAAGACCTGCTTTTTCGCCACGATTTTCTGGAGAAGGCTGAATCGGGTGTCGCTGCTATTGCTAACGCAGTTCATGACGTGTGTGTGGTGGTTGGGCACCCCTGTCGGGACGGAGGATTTGTCCGAAATTCGGCATCGGTGATTGATGGTGGTGAAATCATTGCCAGGTATCACAAGCGGGAACTCCCAAACTACAGCGTATTCGACGAAAAAAGATACTTCAAGCCTGGTGATGCGCCCTGCGTGGTATCGATTGATGGAGTAGCTGTTGCAATCACTGTCTGTGAGGACATTTGGCATTCTGGACCAGCCGAAGATAGCATCGCCGCAGGCGCCCAGATCATACTCAATCTTAACGCTTCTCCGTTTTATGTGCACAAAGGAGCTGAACGGGAAAACGCGGTTGTGACTGAACGTGCGAAATCCGGTCGAATACCGATTGTATATGTCAATCTCGTCGGCGGTCAGGACGAACTTGTATTCGATGGTGGATCGTTCAGCGTTAACCGATCTGGTGAAGTGGTGCAGCGGAGCCCAATTTTCGTTGAGCATCTGGCATCTGTGGCCTATTGCAATGGAGATCTCACTGGTGTGGCATCTGAGAATACAGCGGGCCTGCCCGAAGTCGAAGAAAGCGTCTACCAGGCGCTGGTTACGGGAACGCGGGATTACGTCCTGAAAAATGGATTTCAAGGTGTTGTACTAGGGTTGTCCGGAGGTATCGATTCTGCACTGACCATGGCGATCGCTGTTGATGCGCTCGGGCCGGAGCGTGTGCAGGCTATCCTGATGCCTTCACGTTATACACGGGAGATCAGCGTTCACGATGCCAGACAGGAGGCACTGTCTTTGGGAGTTGAGCACCACACCATTGAAATCGAGTCCCTGGTTCATGCGTATGACCGCGAACTTGCGACACTGTTTGAAGGGTATAGACCTGATACGACAGAAGAAAACCTGCAGGCACGAATTCGCGGGAACCTGTTGATGGCAATATCCAACAAGACAGGCCGCCTGGTGCTGACAACAGGTAATAAGAGCGAAATGGCTGTAGGCTATGCGACACTGTACGGAGACATGGCTGGCGGTTTCGCAGTCATCAAAGATGTGCCAAAGACATTTGTCTATCGCCTGGCACGCTATCGTAATGCAATATCGGCAGTGATTCCTGAACGAGTGATCACGCGGGCCCCTTCTGCTGAACTGGCGCCGGATCAAGAAGATGAAGACAGTCTGCCACCTTACGATGAGTTGGACCCTATCCTGGAAGCTTATATTGAAAAAGATCAGTCACCCGCACAGATCGTCTCGGCGGGTTATGACGCGGTGGTGGTGGATCGAGTCATCGGCTTGGTTAATCGCAACGAGCATAAACGCCGGCAAGCGCCTCCAGGCGTGAAAATTACACAGCGTGCATTCGGTCGAGACCGACGTTACCCGATCACTTCTGGCTTCCGTTCGACCCGGTGTTAGTGATTTTCGGTTAGGTAGCTGCTGTGAGGATAGTTCAAACGAAGTACCCGTTCTGCATCGTGGCCTAACTCGGCCAAGCCCATTTCCTTGTAGGCTTTTATCATCACCGCGAGCGCATGTTCGACAGCCGAGGATGTTTGATAGGTTTCCAATACCTGTTTAGCGCGGTTGACTGCAGCGACATGGGCACCGCGTGTATGGTAATACCGTGCAATTTGAACGTCGTGCATGGCAAGGACATTAACGATCTCTATCAGTCTTTTGTTTGCGTCTGGCGTATAGGTGCTGTTGGGAAATCGTGTGACAAGTTCGCGATAGGCATCAAAGGCTTCACGTATGGGACCAGTATCGTGGGCGCTGGGATCACTACCTGTTATCGCACTTAGAAGGCCGCGCTCAGGCTTAAAGCCAGCGAGACCTTTGAGATAGTAGGCATAGTCGACATTGGCATGGACCGGGTGCATTTGAATAAACCGACTGGCTTCAGCAATGGCCAATGCGGGCTGGTTGCTTTTATAGTATACGTAGGCGATCTCAAGTTGGGCTTGCTCGGCAAATGTGCCGTAAGGAAATCTACCTTGTAATTTTCGATAGTAGGTGATTGCCTCTTCCCAATATTCTCCCTCGGCCTGTTCACGTGCGGTCTGCAGAAACATTTCTGCGGTCCAGTTTAGAGTTTCGTCTTCTTCCTCCAGCAGGGAACAGCCTCCAACCAGACTGGTCAGCAGGAGGATGATCAGGGTGAACCTATATGTTTTTGTCATGCTTAGAGGAACTCGGCCTTCGTTTCAATAAATTATACTGCTGGTGTGAAGGCACGAGGTAATCGATTCTTGCTCCCATGGAAGATGGCACGACAGTGATGAATGCGGTGATCCCCGATCGGGCGCAAGGGGTGCGACTGGACAAAGTTCTGCCATCAGTATTTCCGCCTTACTCTCGTTCTCAGCTACAGCTGTGGATCCGGCAGGGGAGGATAACTATACACGGACGGATTCCCCACGCGCGGGAACTGGTATCGGGTGGGGAAGCCGTTCGCCTCGAGGTACCGCGGCCAGAACCTGTGGCCTGGCAGCCTCAGGACCTGCCACTTGAGCTGGTCTATGAGGATGCCGATATTCTCGTCATCGATAAACCAGCCGGCATGGTTGTTCATCCGGGTGCAGGTAACCCTGACGGCACATTGGCCAATGCCGTTCTTTACCACTTTCCGGAACTGGCTGCATTACCTCGTGCCGGCCTGGTCCACAGGATCGATAAAGGCACGACCGGCTTGCTGGTTGTAGCTCGCAATGAACATGCCCGCAGCAAGTTGATTCGTGCCCTTGAGCGCCACGCCGTGTCTCGGTGTTACCTGGCAGTGGTTGACGGAATTCCGATTTCAGGCGGGACACTGGATCACCCTATTGGTCGTCACCCGCGCAACCGCTTGCGAATGGCAGTAAATCCAAATGGCAAACCGGCGGTAACACATTACCGGGTCGAGGAGAAATTTCGTGCTCACGCCCTAATATCAATCGAACTGGAGACTGGCCGTACCCATCAGATTCGAGTTCACCTTTCCAAGGCAGGCTATCCGTTGGTTGGTGACCTGCTTTACGGGCGACGACTCCACATACCAGCTGGTGCAAGTGCTAAGCTCACCGAAATGCTCCGGGGATTTAAACGACAGGCATTGCATGCCCGCTCATTAACACTGACCCATCCGCGAACGGGTAAATCCCTGAATTGGAAGAGCCCGGTGCCACCTGATCTTACGCAACTCTTAAGCACCTTGCGCTCAGACCAGCGATCCGATCCATGACAAAGACTGAAATCGACTATGTAACCCCACAGTGGTCAGCGCCTTTCCACGTGCAGGCGCTGACAACACTGCGTTTAGGGGGGTATAGTCAGGGCGATTATCAAGGCCTCAATCTCGCTGACCATGTCGGTGACGATTTCGATCGTGTGACAAAGAATCGCAGCCTGATTCGATCTAGCATTGGGTATCCAGCTGACCCGTACTGGCTGGAACAAGTACATGGCAGTCGGGTCGTTCAACTCGACGACAGTGATATCTCTCGTGTTGCTGACGGAAGCATCTCCCGTAGCCGTGGGGTTGTCTGTGCCGTTCTAAGCGCCGATTGTGTGCCGTTGTTTATGACCGACAAGTCTGGTCAATTTGTTGCCCTGCTCCACGTCGGATGGCGAGGACTGGAAGCGGGTATTGTGGAGTCTGGATTAGGCCTCATCCCCGAACCGATGGCCGAGGTTCTTACCTGGATCGGACCCGCAATCGGGCCGACTGTTTACGAATTGGGGGATGATGTGCGGGGGCGACTGCTCAGGTCCTGTCGGGATCATGACAGCAAATTCACCGAAACTGAGACAGGCTGGCTGGCAGATCTACCAGGAATGGTTGAGCAACGTCTACGACGCGCTGGTGTAGAGTCGGTCGGTTCAAGTGGACTGTGCACCTTCAGTGCACCGTGCAATTGGTTTTCGCATCGTCGTTCGGCACCCTGTGGACGGATGGCATCTCTGATTTGGCTGACCTGATCAAGCAACCGACATTCACTTTTTTTGATGTTTTTCAATCAAATCAGATACCCTGGAAGAAGATGCGCCGAGCGGCTTACGATAGTGTTGTGCCTGCTATTTTGGACGCCGACAGCCAACGCAGTTGATTTCGAATTGCTGGACCTCGACGGCAATCGCCATCGATTATCTGAATTTCTAGGTAAATGGGTCGTGATCAACTTTTGGGCGACATGGTGTGGTCCGTGTTTGAAAGAGATTCCGGAGCTCATTAGTTTTCAGTCGCGCCATGAATCGGAAGTAGTTGTACTCGGAATAAATTTTGAAGATAGGCCGCTGCCGGATGTCAAGGAGTTTGTCGCTTCGCAAGGTATCAACTATCTGGTGTTGCGACCGGGCAGTGAGCCACTGACACCATTTGAACCACTTAAAGGGTTGCCCTCAACGTTTCTCGTCTCGCCCGAGGCTGAATACCTTGATCTTGTACTCGGTGCAGTGACGGCGGTAGAGCTTGAGGATCTACTTGCCCGACACCGAGACCTTACATCTCAGAGCGCCAAGACCGAGTGATGTAGGTAATCAATGGGCGTATGGGGCAGTGTGATTGGGTAGTGCCCTTTTTGTGCGTAACTCCCTAGACAATATTGGGACAGCGCTTGTTTTGAGGCTGATCAGGCCCCATTTAAGTTCTAAGTAGATATCAGAACTTTATAGGTTTTGGCACGGAGTTTTATATGCGAATGGACAAGTTTACTTCCAGGCTACAGTCAGCTCTGTCAGATGCTCAGAGTCTGGCAATCGGCCGTGATCACCAATTTATCGAACCGCTGCACCTGATGATAGCGCTAGTGGATCAGGATGGCGGTGGTACGCGTCATCTGTTGGCGCGGGCAGGTATCAGAGTCCACCAGTTACGCTCACAACTCGATGAGGCTGTTGATCGATTGCCCAAGGTTGAAGGCAGTGACGGTGACGTTCAACTGTCGAACGAACTTATACGACTTTTGAATGTGAGTGATAAGTTCACCCAGCAGCGGGGTGATCAGTACATCTCTAGCGAGATGTTCATACTCGCGTCAGTCAAGGCAAACAATGAACTGGGCCGGCTATTACAGATAAATGGGGCGGATCCCAAGGCGGTCAATGATGCAATCGACGCAATGCGAGGCGGTCAGCAGGTCGATGAACCGAATTCGGAAGACCAGCGTCAGGTACTGGATAAATACACTATAGACCTTACCGAGCGGGCCGAACAAGGCAGGCTCGACCCGGTAATAGGTCGGGATGACGAGATTCGTCGTACCGTGCAGGTGCTTCAGCGACGAACCAAGAATAATCCGGTGCTGATCGGTGAGCCTGGTGTCGGAAAGACCGCTATCGTCGAGGCCCTTGCTCAGCGCATTGTGCGTGGAG
>LUSG01000086.1 GCA_001629395.1 Gammaproteobacteria bacterium REDSEA-S15_B12
AGAAATAACAAATGGCAGCATGGACTTCATCCCTAACTACTTTTAAAGGTGCTCTCGAATATGGGGGCGCCCGTCCAAGTTTATTTGAATTCAACATTACTGGTGTTCCAGCAGATGTAACTCAATTTAAACAATTAAAATATTATTGTACTGTAAGTGCATTACCTCCACTTACTGTTACTCCAATTGAGAGACAATATTTTGGGCGGACAGTAAAAATGCCCGGCGATATGGTATTTGGTGATCTTTCTACAACGATTATTCAAACTGAATCAGCGAATGAACGTACTTATATTGAAACGTGGATGGATTTAATAAATTCACATTTGGAAAATAAAAGAAGTTATGATCCAAATATGGGTGATGAGTGGGGTTCCGCAGAATTAACTCAATATGCTAAAGATGGAAGTACATTAATGACTGCCGCTTTTGTTGGTTTGTGGCCGACTACCGTAAGTGAAATTGCATTGAGTTACGACACTGTTTCTGATATTGAACAATATGATGTTACTTGGGCATACCAGTACTATACTCTTAAAGGTACAGGTGTAGCTAAAACAGATCAAGATTAAGGAATAAAATGGCATTTAATGTATCAGAATTAAAATCTCAATTAAATAGTCAGGGTGGTGGCGCAAGACCATCCATGTTTAAGATTAAAATTAATGGAAGAAATGCTAATTATACATTTTCTGATAAACAGACTATACTTGTTAAAGCTGCAGGAATTCCTACATCAACTATTGCTGCACTTCCAGTAAATTTTGGGGGTCGACGTTCAGCCATGGCTTTGATTCCTTCGCGAAAATCAGCGGTTTTGCGTAACCGACTCTGCTCCGCCAGTTCGTGCTCAGTTGCCTGAACGATTGCATCAGCCAGACCAGCACGTAGGGTCGCTCGAATACTCTGAACCGCCAGGGGACCGGATAATGCGACCTCGGCCGCCAGTGCCTGCGCAGCTTCGCGCACCTCATTCTGGGGTACAAGCTGATCAGCCAAACCGATTGCTACGGCATCAGTGCCGTTCAGGCGTCGTCCTGTCAGTAGAAGCAGGCTGGCCTGAGTCTCACCCACGAGTCGCGGTAGCGTAACGCTGAGACCGAAGCCCTGGTGAAATGCCAACCGTGCAAAGTTCGCAGAAAACCGGGCTTCGGCACAGGTGATTCGGTGATCAGCAGAACAAGCGAGCCCCAGCCCCCCACCTACAGCTGCACCCTGTATTGCCGCTATCACCGGTTTTCGGGCACTGAAGACCCGGGCAGCCTCGCGATATAACTGACCCGCTTGCGCATCGAGTTGTGCCTGGCCCCACGACTCGCGCGCAGAGAAATCTGCCCCTGCGCAGAAATGCTTTCCTTCGGAACACAACACAACAGCCCGACAACCATCGTCAGCATCCAGCATCTCGTAAGTATCAGCGATCGCCCTGATCAACTCGTAATCAAAGAAATTGTTTGGCGGGCGGTGTATTTCTACTGTTGCCACGTGACCATCTAGTTCGACTGTGATGTCGTTATCCACATTGTTTGCCATCGGGGGTTTCTCCAGAGAAGTCAAAGTGTCGGTTAGAAGAACCCGTTCATTAGGAGGGTTCCATCAACACATCCGCGATCGTAATGCCGTTACCGCGAGGATGCACGATCACCGGATTAAGATCCAGGGCACGGAGTGCATCCCCCTGGACTGCAGCAAAATCTGATACTTTAATAATGAGCTCTAACAGCGCCGGTACGTCCGCCTCGGCCCTGCCTCTGAGGCCCTGGAGCAAGGGCCAGCTGCGCAGCTGCTCGACCATGCGTTGTGCCTGCCTGAGAGTCAAAGGAACCGGCAAACTGATCACGTCGTTGATCAGTTCGACAAGGATCCCCCCACTGCCCAGGGTGAGTATTGGACTAAATCCAGGTTCTGTAGTGACACCGATGAGAATTTCTTCACCCGCCGATGCCATGGGCTCGATGCGGACACCCTGGATTTTGGCAGTTGGCGCCTTGCATTTCACCGCTGTCATCATCATGTCAAATGCCTGGCCGATAGCCGCATCACCAGAAAGACCAAGCGCAACACCACCGATTTCTGTTTTGTGCGGTACCTCCCTGGACTGTAGTTTCATTGCCACGGGCCCACCAAATGTCCGGGCAGCATCGATGGCATCGACCACTGAATTAACCAGCTTTCCCGGTAGACAAGGGATGCCCCAGGCCAATAGATGTTCTTTCGCTTCATGCTCACTGTATGAATGCTGTTTCATCGGCGGGCCTGAAATCGACGGCCTTATGCCGGGTGTTGCGTAGAGATCCGGTGCATCCAGCGATAGAAATAAATGGTAGTCAGCCATTGCTGCCAGCGTCCGCGCGCTGTTGGACATGCTGGTCAGACAAGGGAACCCTGCCTGTGCCAATAATTCAACCGCACGAGGATGAGCACGGGTATACGCACAAAAAATGATGGGTTTGTCTATCTCCTCCCGCAGGGTCACCAACTCGTCAAGATCCCGCTCGATATAGGTGGGATGGGCAAGTGAACCAGACACCAAAATAGCATCTATGCTGTCAGAGTCAGCCATTATTTTCAGGACGGGGGCGTACCCAACCGTAAAAATCACCTGGGCCGTTACATCAACCGGATTTCGCGATGTTCCATAATCTGGCAGCAGGGAATCAATACGGCCTCGTGTTTGATCATCCAGTACGGGCACTTCGAGACCGTTTGCCTCGCACAGATCCGCAAACCACGCACCAGCACCGCCTGATGGTGTCAGGATACCGACCCGATGTCCCCTTGGCAGGTGATCACTGAAAAATTTAAACCCAGCCGCGACATCGATCATATGGTCACTGTCCAGACCATTGATCACGCCACATTGGCGAAACAACGCTTCGTAAGCCTGATGAGAGCCAGCTAAAGAAGCCGTATGGGACGCGACAGCATCGGTCGCTGCCTGTGAACGACCGACTTTCGCAATGATCAGTGGTTTTCCCTGGCGCGCCGCCTTCACAGCTATCGGGACCAGTCTACTGGGTGACCTGACTCCCTCGATAAACATCAAAATCACGCCGGTGCCGGCATCATCGACCAGATAGTCAGCAATATCCAGAGCATCCAGCGTTGCCTCATTACCCGTGGTGACGATGAAGCTAAACGGCAACCTTTTGGGTATTCCTCTGTGAAAAAAGGAAAAACCGACACCACCGCTTTGAGAGACCACACCAAGACCATCGGCATTGGCGACACGGGGCAGATCCCCCGGGTCTAGGTCTGAAACAGTGGGGCTGAATGTTGCAGCAAGGTCGTGTGCTGAATTAAAGAAACCTTCTGCGTTGGGTCCGATCAAGGCCATGTCGTAACGCTGGGCGATTTCTCCGAGAGCTAACTGCCGAGCACCACCCTGGTCTCCTTTCTCTTCAGCGAAACCCGAACTGATCACGATAGCGGCCTGTATGCCCTTCCTGCCGCAGGCATCCAGCGCAGCAGCGACGTAGTCGGCAGGTATGGTGATGATTGCAAGGTCGACCGCGCCGGGTAGTTCGTCAACCGAGGCATAACATTTCAGATTCCCAATCATCTGATGGGATCGACTGACTGCGCAGATTGAACCGGTATAAGGATAACGCTGGATAGCTTCTACGATCCGACCACGTATGATCGTCTTATCCGTCGACGCTCCGACCAGTACAACCGATTGTGGCCAAAAAAGGGCCTTTACATTGGCCATGTGAAATTTTTCTTACTAGCGCAGACCCAAACCACGGGCGATGATGCCACGAAGAATTTCCCGGGTTCCGCCCTGGATTGTCAGTTTGGGTGCGATCAGAATAGCCTGCTCCAGAATCGCTTCAAATGCGTCAAAGGCTTCCTGATCGACTGAATCATTCGTTACCAGATTCCGAGCTTCTCCAGGCAAACTCTGCTCCCAGTTGGTCCCGAGATCTTTCACCAGGGCCGCTTCGACTTGCGGCACCTTCCCTGCACTGAGCATACCAGCAACAGATACCGACATCTGGCGCAGTGTCGACAGTTGTGCCACCAGTCGCCCGATACCTTCAGACAACCGTTTGTCCGGGTTCTTGCCGGCAACACGAATCAAAGCCTTAAGCACAGCGAGTGTCTCGAGAAACCTTTCCGGACCACTTCGCTCGTAAGCCAGTTCGTTGGTAGCCTGACTGGACGCCATGTCGACCTCACCGATAAGATGGCTATCGGGCACAAAAACGTCGTCAAAGGTTACTTCGTTGAAGTCATGCGCGCCGGTGAGATTGCGGATCGGGCGTATGGTAATGCCCGGTGAATCCATGGCAATCAGAAACTGGGTCAACCCATATCGACGGTTCTCGCTCGTGGCTGGAGACGTTCGCAGCAGCGCAATCATGTAGTGCGAACGGTGAGCATTGCTGGTCCATATTTTTCGACCGTTGATCTGCCAACCCCCTTCCACCGGCTTTGCTGTGGACCGCAAGGAAAACAGATCCGACCCCGAATCAGGTTCACTCATTCCGATGCAAAAATAACACTCTCCAGCAACGATTTTCGGCAACACGTCCTGTCGGACTTCATGTTTGGCGTAGCGAATCAGAACTGGACCGCTCTGTCGGTCTGCAACCCAATGCGCCCACACCGGTGCGCCAACGGCAAGCATCTCCTCGGTTACCACGAACCGTTCTAGAAAGCTCCGTTCCTGACCACCATAGCTGGTGGGCCAAGTCATACCAATAAACCCGGCCCGCCCACAGCGCCGACTGAACTCAGGCGAGTGTGTGGTCATACCGAATCCGTCAGCTTCAAAATGTCCAGCGGCAATTTCTGCCGCCAAAAATTCGCGAACAGTCCGTCTCATCACCTCCGCCTCTTCTGGCATCTGGACGGAGTCAAACTGTATACCTTGTGACATATCGTAAGAAGGATTTGCTTGTTGAATTCCAATTGTGCGAAATTCTGTGCTCAAGCGCCAATTTTTGTTGATCATCGCTTCGAGATAGACAGCCTGATGCCTACAGTTGACCCCCTGATTCTTGACACATGTTCCCGACTGTTCACAGAACAGTGCTCACCGGCGGTCGTCAATGCTGCCGAGGAGGGAGACTGGCCTGTTGAACTTTGGACGGCAATTGAGGCCGCCGGCCTGTCATTGGCCTGGGTGCCTGAGAAGTATGGCGGTGTCGATGGTTCGCTCACCGACGGTTTTGCAATCTCTCGGGCTGCAGCTGCTCATGCCGTCCCCGTTCCGTTGGCCGAAACTCTGCTGGCTGGCTGGTTGCTGGCTGAGGCCGGCCTGGATTGCCCCATCGGCCCGATGTCAGTCAGCACAACAGTACTGACACTGGATTCAGAACAACGATTGAGCGGCTCTGCAAAACGTATTCCTTTCGCTGCCAAGTCAGAATATCTTGCCGTCCTGGCATGTACTCAGCGGGATAACCTGTGCGCAGTACTGGTACCTTGTTCCGATCTGAACATCAATCCTCACCCGAATCTCGCGGGCGAGATGGCTGCTGATGTCACGTTCACTAATAGCATACCCATTGCGGTGATCAACTGCCGGCCTGACCAATCTACTCGCTTGAGCCAGATGGGAGCCGTAATGCGCAGTCAACAAATCGCAGGGGGTCTCGCACATGTTCTGGAGCAGTGTATTGAATACGCTGGCGACCGACAGCAGTTCGGTCGTCCAATCGGACGCTTCCAGGCAATTCAGCATAATCTTGCAATGCTGGCGGGTGAAGCCGCAGCGGCCAGTTCAGCTGCTGATGCGGCTGTCAGAGCTATGGAGCAACATGGGTTGGATGATCCGAGAACACGAATCGCTGTTGCCAGTGCCAAAGTGCGTTCGGGTGAGGCGGCCGGGGCCGGCGCAGCCATCGCCCATCAGGTCCATGGCGCGATGGGGTACACACACGAATACAGTCTGCAGCATTACACCCGCAGACTGTGGTCCTGGCGTGATGACTTCGGGTCAGAAAGCGTGTGGGCTGTACAGCTGGGTAATCAAGTCGCGGCAGCCTTAATTTCCAAGCAGAAATGGTCCTGATTGATGTTCGTAGGTTCTCGAACGTCGGGGGCAGCGAAAAGATCAATCAGGGTGGAAGAATTCAACCGAATGGATGGAAAGGTGACTTGGCCATTCCTCCACTCTTTCACTCTCTCCGACTCAAGACCCAGTACACCCGTATAAAACAAGAGTGACGATTCAACATCCCTGACCCGAAGGCCGATATGATCAAGACCAGTAACCGTCACCAGCGGCTCTGACTGATTTTCGTTAACTGACATTCGAATCCGGGGACTTGTCGGCTGTTGGACGAGACTGGCTCTGCATTTGCTTCTCGCGAACGTAGCGTGATGCCTCTCGGGTTAACCAGTTCCAGAACAACGTCACAGGATCGTCCTCACTGTCGACTGAAGTCGCCAGTGCCCAGTAAGAAAGATCCCCGGGATACGAAATATCGAATGGCTTAACCAAAGTCCCTGTCGCCAACTCGCTTTCCACCACCAGCTCAGCCATTAGCGCAACGCCATGACCCGCCAAAAGCGCCTGGGTGGTGAAATTGGGTGAGGTAAAGTGAGGGCCTTTATTGGGATCAAGTCGATCTACGTTGTTCGCCCTGAGCCAGGTCTCCCAATTTGGCCACCCCGGGTCATCCATTGGTGCATCAAAGTGGATCAAAGTATGTCCTCGCAGATCAGCCGGTGTTGTCAGAGGGTTTTTTCCGTCGACCAGTTCAGGACTGCACACCGGGAATACGTCTTGCCCAAACAGTCGCTGTGCCGAGCGGCCGGAATAATGTCCTTGGCTAAATTCGATAGCAACATCAACGCTATCGCGTACCGGGTCCATACTCCGGATAGCAGGATCGATCCGTACTTGAATCTGTGGATTTGCCGTTCTGAAATCAACGATCCTAGGCACCAACCATCGAGCGCCAAATGCCGGAGGCGCACTGATTGTAAGAATATTCCAGTCTTCCTTATCTCTGACCCGACCAACCGCAGACGCCATAGTTTCAAATGCCGAGCGTAAGCCCGGAAGACAGGCCTGACCCGCTTCAGTCAGCTGCAGCGACCGGTTGAGCCGGCGGAAAAGCTTTACGCCCAAGTCGGTTTCCAAAGCTTTGATCTGATGACTGATCGCAGCGGGCGTCACATGGAGTTCCTCGGCCGCACGGCTGAAACTCATATGCCGCCCAGCAACTTCAAAGGCTTTTAAAGCGTTCAATGGGGGCAAACGGTGCATAGTTGTATAGTTTTTCTAATCTGAACTCTAAAATTTGTCGTTTGTCGAATTCTCAGGATTCAACGACAATTACCCGCGTCAAGTCGGTAGTGCCTGAGTCACTTTAGATAAGGGATTTTAACACGCGTTGTGCCCGAGCTCTGGTCACTGCAGACAAGATTTTCATCCTCCTCCAAGTGGTTTTTATGCCCCGCGCCCGCGGGGCATTTTTTTATCCCCGTGGATCCGGCACAGTCCTGTCGCGACTGCCGCGAACATCGACCCTGCGGTCGACTCTTGGCCCTGATTTAAACGACTGGCGTTGCGATCACTATTCCGGTAATGATTCGAGGTGGCGTGACCAGTATTCCAGCGTATCAAGATCAACTGCTCTGGCGGTCATCGCTGGCTGACGATCATGAACCTGGGTAATTCCTAAACGTTGTGCCGCTAAACGTTTGCCGTAACACAACAGATGATCAATGGTCAGCATCAGATAGGACAGTAGCGGCAACACCTGCCGAAACTGTCCCCTGGCCGCCGAGTGATCGCCGTTGCGCCAGCTGTTATAGATTTGGACCTGCAGGTCGCAGCATTCCACCCCAGGTATGGTTCCAGCACACCCGACACGCAGATTATCGATCAGTTCAACACCATTACGGCCGTTGAACACCGTGAAATCTCCACCGAGTTCCAGCATCAAACCGCTGATATAGGGTGCCGGTCCTTCGGCCTTGAGTATCTGAACATTCTGTGTACGATTAGCCAACGTTCGCATAGCGGAGTTGTCCAGCCCAATTCCGATGTACTCGGGTGCGTTCTGTATCCCGAGCGGCAAATCAAAGCCACTGGCGACGGCTGCAAAAAAATCAACCAGGGCATCGACACTGGCACCGCGCACTGGCGGCGGCTGCATCACGACCCATGCAACACCGGCGGCGTGGGCGTGATCGATCGCACTTCTTTGTCCTTTAAGCGTGTTTTCGGACACAGTCACCGAGACCGGCACACGATCACCAACATCCTCAATAGTCCATTCGACAAGCTGACGCTTTTCGTCGGTCGACAACTTGTTACATTCCGTAGCCAGTCCACCCACTGCAATCCCATGGGCACCGGCGGCTATGCACGCACCAACCTGTCTGCGGTGTGCATCCCGGTCGAGGCTGTTATCGGCTCTAAAGAACGCATAAAGCATTGGGTAAATGCCGTGAAATACCTTGCTCATGTCATCTGATATCTCGTTGTCCTAGAGAGAGTACTCTCGCGGACTTTGAAATCGGGCAACAGCTCCATACCCAGTCCGGGACCGTCCGGTGCTGAAATGGCGCCGTCGACAATGGGGGGTAGCTCGGTAACGATCTCAGCGTACCAACCGTAGTAGAACGCCCGTACGATTTCCTGCACATAGGCATTGGGTGTGGCTTGACAGAAATGGACCGAAGCGCTCAATACGACCGGACCGTTACAGTCGTGGGCTGCTACCGGTGTCAGATAGGCACCAGCAAGTGCCGCACAACGTCGCGCCTCAGTGAGCCCACCGCACCAGCCGATATCAAGAATCAATAACGACAGGGCACCGGTATCCAGAAAAATTTTGAAATCATCCGCACCTCCTCGTGTTTCACCCATAGCAATACGTGATCGTACGCTGCGTTTGAGTTCCTGGATCCCGGTTGGGTTGGTCAGAAACACCGGATCCTCAATCCATCGCATTCCAATTTCGTCCAGCGCCTGACAGATAATCAGCGACTCTGAAAGATTCCACATGCCATGCAGTTCAGCGCTGATCTGCATCCGGTCGCCGTATTCTTTTTTGATGGCCTTGAACGGTGCCAATGCCTTGTCCAGTTCAGCAGGGCTGATAAACTGACCTTGTGTAGACTCCGCCGCAAAATCAAATGGCCAGATCTTCATCGAGTCAATGCCCATGTCGAGAAGACTCCCAGCCAGGCCGACCGGATCATTGAGAAATCGATCGAGGTCTTCATAGTTCTGGTCTGTTCCCGAAGAAGCAATACCGAAGTTCTGGGTAGTACCCAGCTTTGTTCCACGTACATACTGGTTACCGGCGCACGTGTTGTAAACAGGAATTTGGCTACGTATACGACCCCCCAGCAGAACCGATATCGGTTGACCAGTTAACTTACCCAGTACATCCCATAGGGCGATATCCAGCGCCGAGCGGGCACGCTGTTCGGTACTCGCAGCCACAAACCCGATATAAGGACGGGTTCGATAATGGACAGCCTCGATATCGACTGCCGACATGCCGAGCACGATTGGGGCGAGATTTGCATGAATGTAGGCCTCAACGGCCTCAGCAGCATAGAAGGTTTCTCCCAGGCCAACGACGCCGTCTGCCGTTTCGGCCTCCAACCAGAGCAAGTTTGGGAATTCCAGAGAGCGGTATGTGGTCAGGGCTGTGATAGTCATCGTATTGATTTCGTTCAGACAGCTTCGTCAACGTTATCGGTAAGGCATAGGGTGATCAGTCTACACTACGCCTTGGGTCAAATACTGACCCAACCATCCTGTACCGACCCGTGACATCCAATCTGTTCTCGTTCTTACAAGGACACTCTCTACGGAACGGATTCTACGGTGCGAAGTATTTGCAACCGCGCCATTTAGGAACGCGATTCGTAGTGGAACAATATCCTGGCTGGTAAACGACTGTATTTCTGAGATTTACTACTGGCTCATACCTGGAAGCGTGAAACCGGCTTAACTATTTTCTAGTCGTTTTGATGTTTGGTTTGCTGATCGAAGAACGATGCCGTATCTGGCAACTGCGGCAGGTCAACCGCATAATCAATTGATCTGACTCGGCCTTTTCGTTCACCCCGAACAATCAATCCCTCGTAGCGGTTCGGCATCGGATTGGGTGATAACGGTACAGCATCGTCAGCGGAATACACGGATATAAATAAAGTCCGGGGAGAGATCGATTGATTGGATTTAGAACCGTGGAGCAGCCGGGTATGCATCAGGCAGACAGCGCCGGCTGGGCCGGTACAGGTCAACGCCCTTGGGGCACATTGTGCTGCGATCGTATCATCGATGGCACCGGTGAACTTTCCGTCATGCCACAAACCATGTATGGGACCAACGTGTGATCCAGCGAGTACTTCCAGGGGTCCATTATTTTCAGTGACCTCATCAACCATCAACAGCGCAGTAACCACGCTGTCGTTACTGTGCGGTGTAAATGGAAAGTCCTGATGCCATTTGACGCTGGTTTCACCACCGGGTTGCTTGGAATTTATTTTTGTATGATGCAGCTTGACGTCGGGGCCGATCAGCGCCGCAACACAGTCCGTCATGGTACTGTCTGCCATGGCATTGAAATACGCTTTTGAGACTTCGATCGGTGCGTTTACCCGCCGCAAGCGGGGTGAATCCGCACAGTGACCTGGCTCGAGATCATAGCGCGGTTTGCCGTTGATCGTCTCGCCCCAGTTTTCAGAATAGCCACGGCTTTCCTCAACCCAGTTCCGAAATGTTTGGCGAAGCTGCTCGAGCGCATCTCCACTAACGACATCCGGAACAATCAGATAACCATTCTCCCAGAAAAAATCCTGCTCTTGCTGTGGCAATGCTGCCATGTGTCACCTCGGCCGCTTACAAAGTGTTAGGCACATTATCAGATACTCATCCTCGGGCGGCAAATAAGCAGTTACACCCGGCTTCCTGACGAGAATTCAGGATAAGTTGGTGCGCTCGCCAGCAGCTAGATCGGAAAGGGCCCGATAAAGCCCCGCAAGCAGTTGCGTTCTGGGGACCAAAGAAGAAACGTAGATGTGTTCTGATTTGGTGTGCAGGCCCTTACCATGCACACCCAGGCCATCGAGGGTCGGTATGCCCAGTGCACCGGTAAAGTTACCATCGCTGCCGCCACCGAACTGGCCGTGATCGAGATCAAGACCCAACTCGGCTGCAACACTGGCAGCGATTTCATATAACGCTAAAGTGCCGGCTGTCGGTTGAAACAAAGGTCGAACGGGACCGTCATCGACTTGAACACGCAATTCCGGATCTCCAGTGTCCAGGGCATGCATTTCCCGCCTGATTTCTGCAAATGCATCGGCTGTAGGTGCAACGCACAGCACTTGAGCCCGACATTGTGTAGGCACCACGTTCACAAAGTCTCCTCCGGATACCACACCAACCCGGTAAGTGATCTCGCGGTCAATTTCCGATAGCGCTTCTATCTGGCTAATCAATCGGGCCATGGCGCTGATCGCACTCCTGCCCACACCCCGGGCGACTCCCGCATGCTGCGCTTTGCCGTAGACCGTTAGTGTAAACCGCAGAAAAGCGTGTCGCCCTGTCACCAGTTTTCCATCGTGTGCAGGCTCTGGAACCAGAACCCAGCGATTTTTCTGGGCTTGCGCTTCGATCAGAGCCCGGGTTGACGGACTGCCGATTTCCTCATCAGGAATGAACATAAATGTAACAGGCACCGATAATGCGCCCTGTTCTTCGAGCACATGACCCAGCGCATGTACGGACAGATACATCCCTCCCTTCATGTCCATCACACCCGGCCCATAGAGGCGGTCGCCATCCCGTTTGACCGACAATGATTCTTTGAGTGTACCGACCAGATGCACAGTATCCAGGTGACCCAGCACCAGGATGCCCGGTGTAGAGCCCCAGTTAAACCGAGCGGTAACAACGTCCCCGTAACCATCGGAACCCGGTGTTCGCTCGACAGTTGCGCCCAACGATTCCATGGTTGATGAGGCGACATCCATCATCTGGTTCACAGCAACAGAGTCGTAGCTCGGACTTTCAATGCTCGCCCAGTCGGCGATAGCAGCTGCAATCAGTTCCGCATCCAACGGATAAGTGTTCGAATTAATCATGTCACCAAATTTACTGGTCATTCATTCTGGGGGGCTATGATGACCGGAACCCCGGGGCGGCTCAATACCTATAGACAACACTGCCAGCCACACTTCCCTACACACTCATTCACAGGTATGGTAACGCTATCAATACACGACCAGCGTTGCATAAACAGAGTAATATCGTGATCAACAGTGTCGAACCAATGTGCAGAGTCGACCGGTGAATAGAGCCTTTGTCAAGGAAGCTGACGGTGATGATGTCATCGAACCGCTATACGAACGACAACACAGTGACCTGCCAAACTACATTACGCCCGAGGGTCTTTTGCACTTGAAAAACAGAATCCGTGCCCTGGAAAACAGTATAGACACCCTGTCGAGAACTGATACGCTGGAGAAAAAATCTCAGATTGCTCGGGCACAACGCGATTTGCGCTATCTGCTGGAACGAGTACACCGAGCACAACCTGTCACACCACCAACATCAGCTGAAAAGGTCCAGTTCGGCGTCACTGCTGTACTTGAAGACGAAACAGGCCAGTCGTACAGTTTTACCCTGGTTGGTGAGGACGAAACCGATATAGATCACGGCAGAATCAGCTGGGCAACCCCGATTGGGAAACAGCTCAGTGGGCGGGTAATCGGAGACCAAATTGTCTGGTCGCGGGGAGACGAACAGATTCAACTGGAACTTGTAGATATCCTCTTCTTAGCACAACCTAACGACCATGCACATGGTTAGCCGAACGATATCCAGGGAATAACAACACGATGGCAACCACTCACCACAGCGAACTCGTCAACGTTTTTTACAACACACACCCTATCAGCGAATCGCAGGTGCTAGACAAACTGGCCCAAACCGGGGTTGACACATCGATTCTCACGGTTGAACTACTGCAACACCACGACCAGGACCATTTTGGCGGCCTAGCTGCTACCGACGCACTCGCCCACCATGCGAAAATCAACGAATCAACGCACGTGCTGGATCTGTGCTGTGGACTCGGCGGCCCTGCCCGTTATCTTGCGTATCATTATGGTTGCCGGGTTACCGGGGTGGATATGAATACAGATCGCTTGGCCGGCGCTGTCCGTCTGACCGAAAGAACCAAGCTGCAAGACTGCGTCCTATTCCATCATGCTAATGCCCTACAAACAGGATTAGCCGATGAAACATTTGACGTTATTGTTTCACAGGAAGCCTTCTGCCACATTCCCAACAAAAAGGCACTAATCACTGAATGCGCCCGTCTTCTAAAACCCGGCGGTCGCATTGTCTATACCGACATTCTTGCGCGTAGCAGTATGACCGACGAGATTCGCAGCCGTCTGGAAACTGAGATGGTATTTTCTGAATTAAGCACATCGGAACAATACTGCCACCTACTTGAGGAAAAGGGCTGCGAAGTGATCGAAGTAGAGGACTTGAGTGACAACTGGGCACAGATACTGATCGACCGACTCGCTATGTATCGAAGCTTAAAAGAACAGACCGTTTCAAGTTTCGACCTGGCGCATTTCCAAAAATGGGACCGCGCCTACAGCTTTTTTGTCGGTCTGTATCGATCAGGTGAACTCGGCGGTGGGCGATTTGTGGCACACAAACCTAAGTCGGCCTGACAACACCAGTATTTTCACAGTTGTTTACGACGATTCCCGCCGCATTACGTAAAGCCCGCTGCCGATTATCAGCATAATCCCGATGACCGCAACTCTATCCGGCGATTCGGAATAAAGCAGCAAACCCCATACAACGGCACAAGGCATCGCAACATATTCAAATGGGGCAATCACAGCCGCTGAAGCCAGACGGTAACCGCGGGTGACCAGATAAGTACCAACGGCGCTCACCGCTCCCATAAAAACCCACAACGCCAGATCAGACTCTGCGGGTAGAGTCCAGCTCCGAAGAAGAAACTGCAGACTTGGGTGACTGACATCGCTGAACTGTCCTCTGCCCGTCAGCATGCCCATCACCGCACTCGCTACGAGTAATGAAACCTGTGCATAAGCAACCATTGTTGCGGTCGAGGCTGTAGTATGCATATGCCGGGTCAGTAACTGCATGCAACAATAAGCAAACGCTGCCCCGATCGCAAATAACCCTTCCCAGCGTATGGCCTCCGCACCGGGCCGCAGCATGATCACCACGCCAGCCATACCGATAGCAACGCTTGCCCATCGTGCAAGACCCACAGATTCTTTTAGCAAAATAGCCGACAGTGCTGTGATCAGCACTGGCGCGATAAAAAATATGGCTACCGCTTCGGCAACCGGCATCTTGACCAGAGCCAGGAAAAAACAAGTGTTTGCCACGACCAGCATCAAGCCCCGCAGCACCAACAAGGAGAAACTCGACGAGTAGAGCTGCTGAAGCCCCCCACTCATTTGCAGTATGACCAGCGTCAACAACAGTGCAACAGTTGCTCGCACCAGCATCACCTCGTGCAGCGCGTAGGAATCGGCAAACAGTTTTACCATTGCATCTTGCAAAGAAACCAACACAATGCCACCCACCATCGAAACGATGCCCATCATCTTCGGTGAAAGCATATGTGGTGTCCCGAATCTTATTATGAGTACAGCTTAGGATTGCAACTACTTAGAAAAATACACGATGTCGACACCATTAAAGCAATAGGCTACCTGCCGAGGACCTGGTGAACTACGCCCGGTGCAACTATAGAAATTCACTACTGATTCTTGAATCGAAGCCAATCATCTTGATGAATCCCATCGGCCCGTTTTTCTACAGATCACCAGGTCAGAGTAATCAGTCTTTATGAAATCATGTCTGCAATCAACAACCAGAATGACACGGTCGCATAGGCCGACACTGCAAACAGAACCAGCATGAGTACCCGGTCCTTCGCCCCGTTGCCACGTTTCCAATAGAAAAGAGCGCGAATAAAAGCAATCGTAGCAACAGCAAACACCACGATCAGCAGCAACACATCTGAGAACAACCCCTCTCCTATCATCGACCCTCCCGGTAGCATGCTATGACTGGTTTCATACAAACTGATCCCGTCAGTGTGAGTATCCTCATGTTACAGTGGCAGCCTGACTATCGCCAGAACACCGAACTGGATTCAAGAACCTATGCTTTATGCTATTCATTGCCTGGATCGAGAAAATACACTGTCGATCCGACTGGAAAACTATGACGCCCACCGGAACTACCTGAACACCACCCAAACCAACATTGTGCTTGCAGGACCAGTGACTGCAGCCGATCAGTCGACACCGATCGGTAGTTTTATGATTATTTGCGTAGATAACCAGGAAGAGGCAGAGCGCTTTAACCACGGTGATCCGTTCTACCGGCTTAATGTATGGGACAAGGCCTCAATCAGGATACAACCATTCATCAAACGACGCGGTTGGTCAGAGGATACTTGACACTCGAACAATTCGTAATTTACTGAATGCTGTACACCGGTCCAGTCCGTTTTAAACCACCTCAGTCGGCCAGTGGCCCGGACGGGAGTTTCCTGAAAGCGCCAATAAACACGAATATCAGAGCCAGCAGAATCACTATACCGCCCACCAATGTCTGATCAGAGGGTATCTCACGTATGATGAGCCAGGCCCACAGCGGTGCGAGCAGTACTTCGAGCAGCATGATTAGCCCCGACTCAGGCACAAGCAGGTACCGGGGACCGAGCGTCGTCATAGTTGTTCCCAGTGGCACCAACACAAGTCCCAGCAGCAGGGCGAACAAAAAGCCCTGCGGCGTGAGCGAAAGCGGTAAAGCCATTGGCGCTGCAATCAGACCGGTTAACAAACACCCGATCACCACCGCTGGAACCATGCTGATTTCCTTAGATCCTCGGACAATCACAAACTTGGTCGCCAGAAGAAATGCAGCACCCAACGCTGCCACGTCGCCGGTGATCGAGTCCGTATTGAGACTGTTCCGAAAAATGATGATCAGCCCGAGGAGAATCACGGTCGCACCCAGCCAGGTTCTTACCCCTACCGGTTCACCCAAGACGACGCGGCTCATTAAAGCGCCCAGCACTGGCGAAATACTCATGATTACCAGTGCGTTAGCCACAGTCGTATGCGTCACCGCATAAACAAAACACATAGTACAACCCACATAAGATGCCGAAAGAGCCAGGCCAGGAATACCTATCCGTCTAAAGCCCTTCAATCCTATCGGTTTTTCCATAACCACTGAAATTACCAACAACCCCACAGCACCCAACAAACTGCGACACACTAGAATTGTCCAGATATCGGCGTTAATCAACCGAATCAAAACACTGTCAGGACTGACCACAATCACGCCGAAAAGCGTCAGTAAAACGCCCGCCAGTCGCGTTCGCGGGATAGACGAATGACCCACCGTTCTTTTACGGTTGTGTTCTACAGAGCGGCGCTCGGTCGAGCGCTAACGGCATCGTACCATCGCCTGGCGTGGGTCGCGTCTGCGGGCAATGCCAGTTTTCGCCATGCTGCAAAATCGATCAATACCAGTAGATCAATATCGGCCACAGTAAACGCGTCACCGGCTACAAATGGTTTTTCGCCGACCAAATCATCCACTTCTGCCAGGAAGCGTTCGATCCGTTGTTTCCCCCGTTCAGCAAGTGCTGGGATCTGGTCATATTTAACCGGGCCAGTCAGAGCACGACCCTTAAATCCCTGGGCTGAATTTCGCATGTACTCTGCCATGGCCATAAAGCCCCCCATCTCGATATGCCACTGAAGATCGGCGACGCGACCACGCTCAATTGGACTTGCGCCCATCAGAGGCGGATCGGGATGCACAGCATCAAGATAGTGCCAAATCGCGGTAGTGCTACTAAGGCAGGTTCCATCTTCGAGCTGTAATACCGGCACCGTAGCGTGTGCATTCAAAGCAACAAATTCCTCTTTGAGGTGTTCACCTGAGCGAAGATCAACTTCAACGGTCTCGATCTCAATTCCCTTTTCAGCAATAAAAATTCTAGCCCGCCGGGGCGATGGCGCTGTCTTGCAGTCATAAAATCTCACAATTTGTTCTCCTCAAAAACTCAAATTGATTCCAAGCTAAATGTTGATTGGTTATACGCGCCTCAGCCACAGCCACAGCCTAGAACAGCCCCTACGCCACCATGGCGTTTAAGTACGGCCAACCAATCAGGCACGTGTTTCTTGATTCGGTTAAGAATGTTAGGCTCATCCAGTCCTAAAATACAGTCACCTTCTAACACCAGTCGCCCATCTATTACACTGCAAACAACATCTGATGCTCGAGCATAATAAGCTAAGGATGAATACTCTGCATAAAATGGCTGCAAGTGTGGGCGCTGCAAATCAAGCTGTATCAGATCGGCTCTTTTACCGATTGCCAAACTGCCGACCTGATCTTCAATGCCCATAACTTTAGCGCTACCAATTGTCGCCAGTTTGATAGCGGCAAGTGAAGTCAGCGCATCGTGACGGCCACTCAACAATCGGACTGCATTCATCGCATTACGCATGGCTTCAAACGGATCATTCATCATCCAGTCTGTCGCAATACCCGTAACAATTCGGCGATCTTGAATTCCCTGAAGATCTGGATATACGCCGCGGCGCGGATAAATTGTTGGGCAATGGGCATAACGTGCCTTAGATTGCGTGATCAAATCCAAGTCGATATCTGAAGCAAATGTCAGGTGTGCCAATATAGAGCGATGTGACAACACGTCTAGGTCGGCAAGAAACTCAGCGGGGCCTTTGTTGTATGTTGACTGGCAATATTCAACTTCCTGTTTCGATTGAGCCACGTGCGTATGCAGCCCTACGCCCAGTCGGCCAGCTTCTGCGCAGGCCTCTATATGGAGCTCGGGAGAACAAGTATCCGTTGCGTGCGGGCCAATTCGCCCTGTGACGAGTCCCGATTTAGAAGCAGCATATTTCTCGACGAAATCAACTCCACGCCGCAACCGTTCCTCACCTTCTGTTGCCACCCGCTCGTAACGGTTCGCGTAAAGTTCCTCTAACTTCACATCAAAGAGTTTCAGTGCTATCTGTGCACGCAAACCCGCTGCTTCAGCCGCCTCGGCAAGGCCTTCTGGCTCGTACCAGATATCATTGATCGTTGTAATACCCGACCGGATCATATCCACGACTCCCAATAGAGCCAGATCCCGCCACTGCTCAGTAGAGATATGCTTCTCGCTCCTGAATGCAACTGAATACAGAGCTTGGCCACCTACGCCATCATCGCTCTGACTCCGGAACAGCGCTGACGCGGCGTGACTATGACAATTAACAAAACCAGGCATAACAGCTTTACCTTTACCTGACAGCGTTTTCTTTGGCTGCCAGAAACCGTTGTCCTTTGCAGGGCCACTGTAGACAATCGTATTGCCATTTATAGCAACCTCCCCGTTTACAACAATGGGGGTGTCTTCGGTCAGTGTATAAAGAACATCTGCGCTGACCAGTAAGTCAACTTGTGCTCCTGTCGAAGGAATTCTTCTTTCATCAGTCATAACGGTATCTATAGATAAACACGAACCCTCTCAATTGCTAATATATACCTTCGTTGCACGAACAGCTTTGTTGGACATAGCACTACTATATGCGGACGTATTAGCAGAGCACCTCAAATCTCAGATTGTGAATATAGAAATTGACACCCAGACTTTGACGCCGTCCGGTTTCGGCGTCGAAATAAGTGGTATCGATATTTCCAAGCTTGGAGAACGAACTGGTCAAATACTGATCGATGCGTTTAACGCCCACGGTGGACTCCTGGTTCTTCGTGATCAGGGACTCAAGAATCCGGACCATCTTTGCCAGTTGGCCGCATTGTTCGGTGATGTCGAACACAATGAAAAATACGACCCGCGTTATCTGTTGCCGGATCATCCTGAGATTCTTCGTGTCGGCAACACAATCGAACACGGACAATACAATGCACTTTTTATCCGCGCTGACCCCCCTCCTCTACTCTGGCATTGCGATGACTCCTTTCGTCACCCACAACCCATAGGGTCGTGTTTTTATTGCGTGGAGGCCCCCGAGTCTGGTGGGGAAACCGGTTTTGCTGGTATGACCGCAGCCTACGACGAGCTAAGCGAAACAATCAAATCCAGGATTGATAACTTGGTTGCCGTTCATTCCTATGAACATCTCAATGAACTATTACGCCGGAAAAACCCGCACCGCCCCCCGCTCAGCAATACACTACGGCAGGAACATCCTCCAGTAAGAAGACCGCTCGTAGCTCAGCACCCGGTCACTGGAAAAAAATCGTTGTACCTGCCAGACGGAAAAATCCTACTTGAGGAACTCCAGGCGCACGCCGTTCAGAAGCGTTTTACCTATTTCCAAAACTGGCGTCCGGGCGACTTGGTGGTATGGGACAACCGCTGCACACTTCACGCCCCTACACTATTCGATGATCAACTCCATACCCGCCTAATGTATCGTCTGACAATGACCGGGCCTCAGATTGCTGCTGTCTGACGCAAAAACAACATTATCTGATTTTGATCGTTAGTAACTTTGAATCTCTCAATTGAATTTCGATTTGATGAGCTCATTTGAAGACCGCTTTTATCGTACAAACAAATCGGTTTGGCCCCGTATCAAGCGCAATTTTTTACTCGCGTTATGGATGGCTAAAATCATATCGACCTGGTTTATCCAGGGTCGACGTCTGCGCAAAGCGAGTCGCCGCGCATTGCGTGAAAAGGGTGTGCTGTACCTGGACGATCTGATCGATTCTGACAAAGATGACTAATCGATTCCCGGCACCGGACTACCATTTCAGTTATCGAAAAGCACCTGTTTCGGGTAACACGATCAATGGCCTAGGGGAAACGTCGCAACGCCGTGCACGCCAGGTATTTCATGGCTCTGGGGCACGCAAACTGGAGTGGTCTGCTCTAGAAACGTTCTTTGGGCTGACGATGCCTTTGCAAATTTACATTCGAAACGCTCTGAACCGCTGGGAACTGCGCAAAGCTGACGGTCCACTTGCCCGGAATCGCACACCAGTTCCGGATTCCGCAAAGATGTCTGAGCAACTCAAGTCAATCGCACGAGACGCAGGTGCCGGTGCTGTGGGCATTACACCGATGACCGAAGATGCATTGTACGAAGGGCAGACAGCAGATTACCAGAGCGCTATCGTGATTGCGCTGCCCCAGGACTACGAAACCATGCGGGCGGTCACCACGGTTAAGGCGGCGGCTGAGACCGTAGATACTTACCGGGATGTCTCCCGGATCGTGATGGCGCTCGCTGCCCATATCCGAAGTCTTGGTTGGCGTGCGCGGGCCTATGGGGAGAGTTCCGACCTCCTACACATCCCCCTTGCTATCAATGCTGGTATCGGCCAACTGGGCAAACATGGTTCGGTCATCGGTACTGAGTTTGGCTCCAATTTCAGGCTGGCGAGTGTGCTGACAGATATCCCCCTAACAATGGACTCAGAGGTCGACATCGGCGTTGATGACCTGTGCCTGGGCTGTCAACGTTGCACGATCGATTGTCCTGCAGACGCCATCAGTGATCAACAGCATCTGGTTCGCGGCAAAAAGAAATGGTACGTGGACTTTGATCGCTGTGTGATGTACTTCGTTAAAACACTCGGCTGTGGTATCTGTATAGAAGTCTGTCCATGGAGTCGCCCTGGGCGTGGTCCGTCGCTGTCACAAACGCTGCTCGCAAAACGAGCAAAACGTCTACCGATCTGATCCTGCTGGTCTTATGACTGGTCGAATCAACTGTCCAAAAACCGGTCAAAAATATTCTTCATCAGTCTTGAAACGTTGTTGTCGAAATTATTGTAAGGCAGGCTACCACAGAAGGTGATTGAACCAGTAGAAAAGACAGCACCACCAGAAGGTGTATCAAAGTACACCATGTCAGCGCGAATCAGTTCCTCATTTGGCACTCCCGGCCAGTTAGTGATGTGCGTGAGTTGTTCTTCAGGAACCAAGACGAATGTGTCATTGTGATTTTCTGACGAGGCAATCACCACAGCGTTTTGCGGAGAACCCAGATAACGATCATAACGGTCGAGCTCAAAACCGGCCGCACCCCCACCGCTAAAGCCAAAATCACCTATGAGGTCATCAGTGATACCCTCGAACATCCAGGCGCAACGCTCATCGAAGCTCTCGGGTGTGCGACGGTAATAGGAACCGAAAAAACGACCCTGTGACGAGAACCCTACACCCGCGAGATGCTGTGGTGGACGACCATTTCGACGCCACAAACCACCGTACTGACCATCAAAAGCGTTGTAGTACTCGCCGGGTTCCGCCGCCCAAGCTCGTATTCCGCCTTCGGCTCTTCGGATTTCAATCAGAGAGCTATTTTCGGGATGAATCGCCACACGCCAATAAAAACCGTTCCCGCCCAGATAAGCGAGGTGACCGCCCTGGTCACGGTACTGCTGTAGCGCATCGAGTGTGCGAACGGTGTGGTATTCAGGGTGTGATCCTGTGGTCACCGCAGCATAACCACTCAGCGCAGCGATCCCCTCATCGTGCAATTCCTTATCGGTAATCACGTCGAAGGAATAGCCTTGATTTTCAAGCCACGCAGTTAGGTGACTATCCGCCTGAAAATGACGCAGTCCAGAGCACGCGTTCGCACCAAATGTCAGATAACCCGGTCTTAGATTGAATAATGGTCGACGATGACTGGCGTGACAAATACCACTTCGATCGGAGTGAAAATTGTAGGTGGAACGTCCGTAGTGTGGATACTCAGCCGGATTCCACGGGTAGGCATTCCAAGCCTCGTTCCTGTCCAGCCACGAAGGTTCGTAGTCAGGTCGAGCATGGTTACCATAGACCGTGTAGGTAAAGGTCGACACCAGTACACATAAACGGGCAGTCCGTTTATCCCGCGGCGGACAGACAAACAGAGGAATCGTGTCATGCTGACCTTCCTGCTCGAGTCGAATACCGTAAATCCCGGACCGAAGATCTTCAGGCACCATAAACGAAAAATCTGTTTCCCACTCGAAGTCGTAAATGTCATCTTCATGGAAGTGGATGGCCCCATACTGCTGCGGCAAGTGTCGCCAACACATCTCGCTACCGTCCCAGTTGGCCCCTGTCATTGCCCGGGCAGGAAAGTTGATTAGCGTACCGGTTAACTGGTTCGGACCTAAATCAACTACACGGCAACTGGATATGTCCTGCGAAAAATCCCAGCATGCATATACCGGTGCCCTATCAGCTTGCTCGTCGAGTGTCTCCAGATCCAGCTGTTCGACATAAACAGTCGGATTGTCTATCTTGCCGTTAAAGTGCATCTGTCGCTCAGTCGTTTCATTGGCCGCAATCATTAGGCAATCCATCGTTTCCATTTTTAGAACCGCCGATCCGGTAAATTCTGCACGCGACGCTTCATCAGACTCATTACCGCTACAGCGCAGGGTCAACGAGCCTTCCACAACATTGACACTCGCCGAAAGACGTACCCAGTAACGGTCAGCAATCGGATTATCCAGCACACATTCACACCAGCTGTCATCGGTCATCTTGACCGCTACCCTTGGCCTACCAGCACCGTCCAGTCCCAAGAATAATGTACAGCCAGAACTTGCCGCACCTACTGAAAATACAGTCTGGGCACCTTGTCCTGGTTGTGTTGGCCAGATCATCGCGGTTAACGTAAATGTGTCCGGCAGCTGACTGTCTTCTGTCAATGGCACTTTCACACAAGATCCTGGCGTAAAGGGCTGTACACGTGCTGCATAGGAGCCCGCAAAACTGCAGTCGATAGCCTCCTCCAAGAGTCCCATTCCTTCGGGATTGGGATCAGCGCATATGGTACGCACCAGACGTGCCGTGTATTCACCTTCCAGATAGCTGCTCACCTTAACTTCGACGGTCTCACCTGGTCTGGCAGACAGCTGGTCGGCATAACCCAATAGTGGTGGATGATTTTTATTCATTAATTTGTGACCTGTGCTGTGGTCGGGCCATCACTGGAGATAGTGGTCCGACGTACGTCTCTAACATCCTGTGTTTCATTGAAGCGCCGAACCCGATGCATAGTCTGACGATTGTCCCACATCACAAGATCATGTAATCGCCATTGGTGTACATAGACAAATTGCGGCTGGGTCGCATATTCGATCAGATCGCGCAAAAATATACGCGCCTCAGCCATCGGCCAACCGACAATAGTTCCGGCATGTGACGCCAGAAAGAGTGATTTGCGCATCGTCACTGGGTGAGTTCTCACCAATACCTGGCGAACGGGCGCGAAGGTTTGTTGTTCTTCTTCTGTGAATTCGGTAAACCCAAGCTGGCCCCGGGAATACATCAGCGAATGCTCACAGATCAACCCCTCAACTTCCGCTTTTGTTTGGTCATCCAGAGCGTCATAGGCCGCTCGCATGTCTGCATATTCGGTATTCGGGCCATTCACAGGAATAGACCGGGCAGACAGTAGTGAATACTTCGCCGGAATGGCGCGAAACGAACTGTCTGAATGCCATAAGCGGTTGCCGAGATTAAACAATCTCCGGCGGTCGTCCCTGGCATAGATATTCTGGTTTTGATCCAAATTGGAGACGTCGGCAATATCGGTACCGAGCCGGCGCTGATCGAGTCGTGTGATATTGCCACCAATTGAAGATTCAATCGGTCCGAGTGCTCGACTGAACGCTAGCTGTTCTTCGTCATTGATGTCCTGGCCCCGAAATATCAAGACTGCGTACTCGTGCATACCGGAATCAATCGCAGCGACGGTCTCCGGACTCAAAGGTCGACGCAGATCTACCCCAGATACCTCCCCCACGAAATATTTGCCGATTGGAATAATCGAAATACTCATCTTTGGTCAGCCGCAGTTCTAGCAGTCATAGGTTTAATCATAGGCACCGCCACATCGATACGCCAGTCCCTGCTCCCAAACAATGCCTTTCGACACGCGTAGGCGGGTAAAATCCGGCACTTATGTTTAGTGAAACACCATGACAATCCAAATCCGTAGGGTCTATCCGCTGATCCGGCTGACAACCGCTCTGGCGCTGATGACACTCGGTTGTTCCGCTATGTGGGCAGGTGCGATTGTTCTAGAACCGATAGCTAATGAATTTAACACCGGTCGTGGCAACAGTTCGCTGATTTACGGCACGTTTATGATCGGATTTGCGTTGGGTGGCGTCTTCATGGGCCGGCTGGCTGACCGCATGGGCATCATGATTCCCGCCTTGATCGGAAGTCTCGCCCTCCCGGCAGGCTTTTATCTCGCTGCGCATGCCAGCTCAATTCTCCAGATCTCCCTGGCATTCAGTTTGTTGTGCGGGTTTCTGGGATCATCGTTCAGCATGGCCCCGCTTATCGCTGACATTTCTCATTGGTTCAGCCGGCGGCGCGGCCTTGCGGTCGGCATCGCATTCAGTGGCAGCTATGTCGCTGGTGCGATATGGCCACCCATATTGCAACGTATGTTTGATGCCCAGGGTTGGCGTGAAAGTTTTATAGACCTGGCTATGCTCACACTCATTTTCATGGCACTGCTGTCTCTGATTCTTTATCCGAAACCTACGGCAAACAAACACCTGCCTAATGCTGGCTCGGCCAACTCTAATCTGACCAAGTCATCAATATCAGCAGGCACTCTTCAGGGCCTGATCTGTCTTGCAGGCTTTGGTTGTTGCGTTGCTATGGCAATGCCACAAATTCACATCGTGCCCTATGTCATGGACCTTGGTCATCCAGCAATTCGAGGGGCAGAGATGCTGGGTCTCATGTTGGGATTTGGCGTAATCAGCCGTATCAGTTCTGGCTGGCTATCTGATCGTATCGGGGGCCTACAAACATTGCTGCTCGGATCAACTCTACAATTAATCGTACTCATCGCGTTTTTTGCTGGTAACAGCTTGATATTTTTGTACGGTATTTCTATTGCGTTTGGTCTTTCTCAAGGAGGAATCGTACCTTCCTATACCATCATCCTGCGCGGTTTCTTCCCTCCTGGTGAAGCAGGTTGGAGAATCAGCACGTCGTTTCTGTTTACTATTGCTGGGATGGCATTCGGCGGTTGGATTGCCGGCTTGCTTTACGATCTCACCGGTTCGTACACCGTTTCGTTTATTAATGCGATTGGATTTAACATACTAAACCTATGGATCGCCGCGGGACTTTTACAAAAAACCCGTACATCCAGAACAGACGCAGCGACAACTACAACAAACTAACCGTACCTAGAACGCTGCCTTTCAGCAGCTAGAGACTACGGGCAACGAGCTCCTTCATAATCTCGTTTGTGCCCCCATAGATTTTCTGAACTCGGGCATCAGCATAGGCGCGTGCTATCGGGTATTCGAGCATGTAGCCATAGCCCCCAAAAAGTTGGAGACATTCATCAATAACTTCGCACTGCATCTGACTGCTCCACCACTTCGCCATGGACGCGGTTGTCGCATCAAGCACACCATCACGCTGAAGTTCGATACAGTGATGTATGAACGCCCGCGTGACCTCAAGTTTTGTTTTCTGTTCGGCCAGTTTAAAACGGGTATTCTGGAATTCGAATATGGTCTTGCCGAATGCTTTTCTTTCTTTCACGTATTCCAAGGTCTGCGCAAGTGCAAAGTCCATATGGCCCAGTGCACTAATACCGATCGCAAGTCGCTCCCATGGCAGTTGGTTCATCAGTTGGTAAAACCCCTGGCCAGGTTCAAGACCCAGAATATTTCCTTCGGGGACGAGCATATCGTCAAAAAAAAGTTCCGAGGTGTCCTGGCCCTTAAGGCCGATTTTGTCTAGATTCTGGCCGCGACGAAATCCGTCGACCTGATCTGTTTCAACCATCAGTAGTGAAACACCGCGCGCACCTGCATCGCGTTGTGTTTTTACCACCAGGCAGATCAGGTTTGCCGTCTGCCCATTGGTGATAAAGGTCTTGGATCCGTTAACTCGAAAAACACCATCCTCCAGCACTGCGTGCGTCTCTACAGACTGCAGGTCCGAGCCTTGCCCGGGCTCGGTCATAGCCAACGCAGAGATACGCTCCCCCGATACCAGTTGTGGCAGCCAGCGGTGTTTCTGTTCTGTCGTCCCATAGGCGAGTATGTACTGGACGACGATCGTATGGATTACAAACCCCCAGCTGAAATCCCCCGCAAGTGCCTGTTCGTACGTCGTGACGACGTCAAAGGTAATC
>LUSG01000087.1 GCA_001629395.1 Gammaproteobacteria bacterium REDSEA-S15_B12
CGGCAATCCCAGACAACGCGCCCAGAAACCGTTCCGACGCATCCACCTGGACAATGCGAATACCGAAATCATCCTTAAAGGTCTCCATAACCTGTCCGGCCTCGCCCTGACGCAGTAGTCCGTTATCCACAAAAATACAGGTCAACTGTTCACCGATCGCTCGATGGAGAAGTGCGGCGACGACTGATGAATCAACCCCACCCGATAAACCCAAAACCACTCCATCGCTACCGACTTTCTCTCTAATCCTGGACAAAAGATCTTCGATGATATTCGCCGGCGTCCAATTACCTTTGCAACCGCAGATATCCCGGACAAAGCGTCCCATCATCGCCCGACCCTGCGTGGTATGAGTGACCTCGGGATGAAACTGCACCCCAAAGAACTTGCGATCGAGATTCGCGATCGCCGCCATGGGCGCATTCTCACTCACAGCCAGAACGCTAAAGCCATCAGGCAAAGTGCTCACTCGATCGCCATGACTCATCCAGACTTGAAGAACGCCTGTACCGTCGGCATCTAGGCGGTCGTGAAGACCGTCAATCAAAGGACTCGTGGAAATCGACCGAATCTCGGAGAATCCGTACTCACGTTGTTTCGATGTTTCCACTTCGCCGCCGAGTTGAGCAGCCATCGTCTGCATGCCGTAACAGATACCCAGGACCGGACAATGCAGATCAAATATTTCTCGATTAGCTCGAGGTGTATCGGTCTCTGTGACTGTCGCCGGGCCACCCGACAAAACGACACCAGCCGGCTTGAAAGCTTTTATCCTGCTGATATCTGCATCAAACGGCAAGATTTCACAGTACACGTTCAGTTCACGGATGACCCGAGCAATCAACTGTGTGTACTGTGAACCGAAATCCAGAATCAGGATTCGCTGGGCATGCGGGTCGCTGTTGTGCGTCATCAGACCATTAGCCAGTTTGGTCTACCCCGAGTTTCTCAGGTATCGGTGCTGTAATTTGGTGCTTCTTTGACCACGGCGACATCGTGAACATGACTCTCTCGCATACCTGAATGAGTGATACGAACAAACCGACAACTCGATCGCATTTTATTAAGGTCAGAGCAGCCGGTATACCCCATACTGGCGCGAAGACCACCAGCCAGTTGATGAACGATCGATGTCATCGGGCCTTTGTACGGCACGCGACCCTCAATCCCTTCCGGTACGAGTTTGGCAACATCAGCCTCGCCTTCCTGGAAGTATCGATCCTTCGACCCCTGTTCCATCGCGCCCAGGGAACCCATCCCACGGTAACTTTTATAGGAGCGCCCTTGATACATCTCAATCGCCCCCGGAGATTCGTCAGTACCTGCAAAAAGACTGCCTATCATCGCGCAGTGTGCGCCAGCAGCTATCGCCTTGGCAATATCACCGGAATAACGAATACCCCCATCAGCGATCAGCGGTATTCCTGACTTTATCAACCCGGTGACCACATCCAGAATTGCGGTAATTTGCGGAAGTCCTACACCCGCAACGATCCGCGTGGTGCATATGGAGCCCGGTCCTATTCCCACTTTCACACCATCTGCACCAACATCTGCCATCGCTAACGCAGCATCTGCCGTCGCTATATTTCCACCAACAACATCGACTTGGGGATATTCGCGTTTGATCAACGCTATTCGGTCAAGCACACCTTTCGAATGTCCATGGGCTGTATCCACAACGATTGCATCGACATCCGCGTCTACCAGTTTTTCCACCCGCTGCTGAGTATCAGCACCCGTGCCCACAGCCGCCGCTACGCGCAATCGACCTTTCCCATCTTTGCTCGCAGATGGAAATTCGGTCTGCTTTTGCAGATCTTTAACTGTGACCAGCCCTTTCAATTCGAAATCACCGTCAATCAGTAGCACTTTCTCTATTCGATGTTCATGCAGTAAGTGTTTAATTTGATCCTTACTTGCCCCCTCGGGTGCTGTTATCAGTTCATCTTGGGGCGTCATAACTGCGGTAATCGGCTGGTCAAAACGTGTCTCAAATCTGAGATCTCGGCTGGTCACTATCCCCGTCAACCGACCCGAGGCGTCGAGAACCGGGACCCCCGATATTTTCATTTTCTGCGTTAGATCTACAACCTCACGAACGGTTGCTGTCTCGACGACACAGATAGGATCTGTAATTACTCCACTTTCAAACTTTTTGACGATAGATACCTGGGCGGCTTGAATATCGGGACTCAGGTTCCGGTGCACGACACCTATCCATTCGGTAACCGAATCCATCGCCGCGCTGACCAGGGGCAGATTGAGGGTGATATTTCGGCTAAATTGGGTGGTTAAACTGACATCACGAGGAAGAACATCTGAGAAGGAAGGAACAAGGAGGACATCATCGAAAGTTAGTGCAAGTTCCATGTCTTCCATCCTCGGATTATAGAAGTTGACTATCCACCGGTAAACCTTGTACGGTCTGTCTCACACCATAGCCACGGCCCGGCAGCCGTAGCTATCTGCCCCATAGGAGCATTTATGATTCGATTCCGCGACGTTTTAATGGTTTCATTCATCGCAATATCAAGCCTGGCATTATCGCCGGTATACGCTGACAGCAATGCTGCTGAAACCATAACCCAGGCAGAACAAGATTTAAAATCCGCCGCCCAATCTGGTGCTGTATGGCGTCTCGTTGACAAGGCAACCGGGGCCGGTGCTGTAGGGATCGATAAACTCCTGAAGCTTGCCAAAAAGAAACTAGATGAAGGCCAAGACGATGAAGCAAAGCGGCTGGCTACGCGCGTGTCGTGGGCTGCCCAGTTAGGGATAAGCCAAGCCAACGATCAGAAACAGGCAAAACCGTATTACTGATCTGATCGGTCAGTCTTTATCAGAAAAGCCGGCACAGCCGGCTTTTTTGTTTGTTGAGTTTTAGCCATGTCCAATTCACAATGCGCTAATGCTGATCGACCATGTATTTAGTGTTTCCGAATTCACTCGATCAATCCGCGACCTTCTGGAAGAGTCCTATCCGGAAGTTTGGATACGGGGTGAAATCTCTAATCTGGCAACACCACGGTCGGGGCATGCCTATTTTTCGCTGAAGGACGAAAACTCCCAGGTGAGATGCGCATTGTTTCGCACTCAGCGACTTCGACTTGCTGTGCCACTAGAGGAAGGCACTGCTGTGTTAATCCGAGGAAAACCTTCGATCTATCTTGGTCGAGGCGACTTCCAGATTGTTGTTGATTATGTGGAACCGGCTGGGGAGGGAGAACTTCGTAGGCGCTACGAACAACTCAAGGTGGAACTCGAAAGACAAGGCCTATTTGACCAAGCCATCAAACGAGCATTACCCCCTATCCCCAAGCGAATCGGCGTTGTCACATCGCCTACTGGCGCCGCAGTACACGACATTCTGACGACGCTGAATCGCAGGTTTGCCACAGCAGAAGTTCTCCTACTGCCGGTGGCTGTGCAAGGTAATGATTCGGTTCCTTCGATCATAAACGCACTGGATCAAATAGAACAAAGCAGAAGTTGCGAGATCGTGATCCTGGCGCGTGGTGGGGGAAGTCTTGAGGACCTCTGGGCTTTTAACGATACTTCTATTGTGCACGCAATTCGCGCCTGTCCCGTGCCTGTGGTCACTGGAATTGGTCACGAAACAGACTTTACGCTTGCTGACTTTGCTGCTGATTTTCGCGCCGCAACACCTTCTGCCGCTGCAGAAGCAGTGACACCCGATACAAACGAGTTATACGCTCGTTTAACTGTTTTGAGCGATCGAATATCACTTGCGACACTCAGAGTGTTGCAGGACTGCGGGCAGCTTCTAGATGCCTCAACAGGACGATTGCACCACCCGAAGGCTCGCCTTATCAGCCAGCGTCACCAACTTAGCACCCAACAGACCAGGCTCCAATCAGCTGTCCGCGATCCGCTCTACGCCTACCGCTTGGCATTGACACGGGCAATTCAGGGACTGCACGTCAGTTCACCCGTTGCTACCATCAGATCAAATCAAGTTGGCTTTCAAGCATTGTTGCGCCGCCTGCGACAGTTGGGTACAACCATTATTACCTTACATCGTCAACAGGTGGGAATCGCTGGGGGTGCACTCGAGATCCTCAATCCCAGGCGAACACTAGGAAGGGGCTACGCGATCGTGAAACGAGCATCCGACGGTACGATAGTGACTTCAGCACTCGATATCGCACCCGGAGATCCGCTGATTACAGAGTTACGACGGGGTAGCGTTAGCAGCACTGTAACCGGAACCAACAAACACTTTATCGACCCTACCAGCAACCCTACGGACTCAGATTGACCCGGTAAAAAAAGCTCTAATTTTGGTTGGGTTTATCTCGCTTGGCCACGAATTCTGGATGATTTTTGTCTTCGGGCTGTCCGCCTACCAGCAGAATACGGATTCTTTGATGTCCGAAGTTCAAGCCGTACCCGCGTACCCACGAGTCCAAATGCTTTACCAAATGCAGTTGCAATGTATCTCAGATAGTTAGCAGGCAACTGCTTAAGCATATTGCCATGCAACACGACAGTTGGCGGGTTTTTCCCACCCTGGTGGGCATACTTGATCTTTACAACGCGGCCCTGCCGCAAAGGTGGGGCATGTCTTTCTACGGCTTCTCTTAACACCGCATTGAGTCTGGAGGTTGGCATCTCAATCCAATTCGAGCGCAAAGCAAGCATCACCGATTTGATTACATCGCTGACACCACTGCCATACAACGCAGAGATATATAACGTGTGATGTTCCGGCAAAAAAGAAAATCGTCTATCCAGGGCCCGACGAAAATAATTCTTGTCCCGGCGCTCCATGCCATCCCATTTATTAACGGCCAGCACCACGCTCCGACCACTCTCCTGGATCAGGCCAGCGATTGTGAGGTCCTGCTCTAGTACGCCTTGGCGGCCGTCAAGAACATGCACAACAACCTGAGAATCTTCAATCGCCTGAAGTGTTTTCACCACAGAAAATTTTTCGAGAGTCTGTGTGACCCTAGCCCGACGGCGTACACCTGCTGTATCAATCAGCATTAATGGCTGTTCGAACCGATCTAAGGCAACTTCAATACTGTCCCGCGTTGTTCCAGGCTCGTCAGCAACGATTACTCTTTTTTCCGAGGCCAGCGCATTCGCTAACGTAGATTTTCCAACGTTGGGCCGCCCGATTAACGCTACTCTCGGACGATCAGATCGGTCAGGCTTGCCTTTTACATTCGGGAGCTTATTCTCCATCCATGTAAGGAGCTCGGCAACGCCAAAGCCCGTTTTTGCTGAGATGGCTCTTGGGACTCCCAAACCAAGCTCATTAAACTCTGCTGAAACAATATCCGGTTCCAGCCCTTCAATCTTGTTGACAACCACGAAAACATTTTGGCCACTTTGTCGTAGCCGTTCCGCTATATCAAATTCTTCAGGTACCGCACCAGCACGTGCATCCGTCAAGAACACTAGAGCATCTGCTTCCCCCAGAACTTTTTCAACCTGTTCTTGAACCGCGATCTGGATCGCGCTTTCATTGTTCGTAAGACCACCGGTATCTACAACCAGGCACCGTAGATCACCCTGAACGCACGTACCGTAGATCCTGTCTCGGGTCACACCGGGTTGATCATCTACCAATGCTTTGCGGGTGCGGGTCAGTCGATTAAACAGCGTCGACTTACCCACGTTAGGTCGGCCAATGAGTGCGATAACCGGGAGCATGGAATTTCACCTTCGCCACGTAGAAGGTGGTAGAGATTATTATCCTTCAACCGCCCTCGTCGAGCAGCCAAGATCTAATCATACCTCGTTCTGATAATGTATAAAATCCTTCAAAGCCCGGGCCAATAAAGGTTGCCAGAATTGCGCCAGCACGGGTGCGACCCCTACCCTTTAGTGCTCCGGTGCTTACATCCATCACATGAACATAACCTTGATAGTCACCGACGACACAAAACTTGGAGCCTGGTATCGCGATAGGATTAGTCACCCCTCTACCCATAAGTTGAGCCTGCTTCCACACTTCGGTGCCAGTATTTGGGTCAAGTGCCATTACGACCCCGTTATCCAGAGTTAGCAATAATTCACTGTCACTAACAGCCAGATTTCTTAAGGTGGATCTTGGCGCACTCCATTGTACTTTTT
Organism: Gammaproteobacteria bacterium REDSEA-S15_B12; assembly: GCA_001629395.1. GTDB lineage: Bacteria > Pseudomonadota > Gammaproteobacteria > Arenicellales > UBA868 > REDSEA-S09-B13. The sequence goes on from LUSG01000087.1 coordinate 6,109, forward strand.
GAGCGGTTAGGGAAATCGCGTATACCTTATCCTGATAGGCGGCTACAAACAATTGGCTACCCGCGATCAGGGGATCAGCATCAATATCGACCAAACGATCTATCTGATTGGAGCCCCCGGGTCGGGAGATCGGTGTTTTCCAGAGCTCGCGTCCAGACTCAATATCTATACCAGACAAGTGACCACTTGCATAACCGACCACTACAATTTCATTAACCTGCACGGGTACAGACAGTCCACGAACACTGAGCGAAGGGACACTATTTCGCAAACGCCACCTAATCGTGCCGGAATTCTTATCTACGCCGATAACTTGGCCGTCTCCCGCCCGAACAATGATATGCTCGTCTGCGACGATGGGTCTCGCAAGCACTTCCGCGCCGACACTGGACTGCCACAGCAAATTTCCGTCGGTAGGGTCCAAGGCCAGCAATTGTCCCTCTGCTGACGCCACGACAACAACGCCATGGCCGAATCCAACACCCGCTGAAAGATCCAATTTAGAATCCATCTGCCAGACTACATCGCCCGTATCAGCCTCCAAGGCGTAGATCTTGCCGCTCGGTTCTGCGGCAAAAATTCTTGAGCCCCCTACTACTGGTCGTAACGGAATATCGGCCGAGTCGTAGGTTTCCCCGGTATAAAACCGCCAACCCGGTGTTACCTTCCAAGATCCTTGCTTAGGTACAACAGCAGGCGCTGGACCTTCACGCATAAAATGGATCGGACGTGGTGCGCAGCCAACTACCACTGAAGCCACAATGGTCATGGCTAACAACTTTTTAATCACTGGTTATTACCAATACTTCTCGCATAATTTCGTTTGGACGTGAGCAAAGCCCTTGAGGAGGATGACGGTGCAAGTGCCTGAAGCGCTCGATCGTAGGCTTCAACAGCATCCGAATACTTATGCTGTGCAAGAAGAACATCGCCGAGGACTTCAGGATACTCCGATGTAAATCCTCCCACATCGCCTGTAGATGCCAACTCATGCGCTCGAACTAAATCACCAGCCAACAAGTTCACCTGGGATAGCCGAAGCCGAGCGAGTTGACTCATCGCCGGATCCTTTGATTTTTCCATGACATGAGTGAGCGCTTCCATGGCATTCAAAAAGTCACCCTTTTTTGTCGCCAGCTTCGCGATCATCAGATAGGCTAAATCACCATATGGTGTAGCCCGGTAGTCTTTAACAAGCACTTGCGCGCTATCTCTTGCCCGTTCGACCACCCCGGCCTTATCATACGCCAGCATTTCCTGGAACACGTCAGATGCCGATAAAGCACGGTGCTCTGTATATGCCTGCCAACCTTTGAAACCACCCACACCAACAACACCGATAGCGACCCCCGCCACAATTCCCATGCCATTCTTCTTCCACCACGCCCTTACTCTTTGAGCGTCATCATCTTCGGCAACGTGTACACCCAGTAATTTATCGTTCTCAGCCATTATCATCCTCATCCGCTACTTTTGTTCTTCACGCAGCCTGGTACAAACATAATCAGCGAGATCCGACTCATTGACCTGGGTCTGCCCGCCCTCCTCACGCAATGATTTTACCGTGACATACCCGTTCATAGACTCATCATCTCCAATCACAACCACCAATTGTGCACCACTGTGATCTGCCCGCCGAAGTTGACGTTTAACCGCCCCGCCACCACAGTTGACGATCGTTTCTATTCCAGCATCTCTTAGCTTCTCTGCATTCTTCAAAGCGTAACTCATCGAATGATCACCAATAACGCACACCCATACATCGGGTTGTTCGCTGCCAACGGGGTCTGTACTGGTTTCGTAAACCTGGACCAAGCGTTCGACACCGCAGGCAAATCCTGCAGCAGGCACTGGTTGACCACCCAGTTGTGAAACCAAACCATCATATCGCCCGCCAGCGCACACAGCACTTTGTGCGCCTAACAAGTCGGTTGTCCATTCAAATACCGGCCCCGTGTAATAGTCGAGCCCTCGAACCAACTTGCTGTTGACCTTAAACTTGATTCCATTCTCGGACAGAATTGCTTGCAAAAGCAAAAAGTCATCTTTCGACTTACCATCTATGAAGCTAAGCAAATCCGGCGCTTCCTCCAGTAGTTGCTGGGTCTGCGGGGCCTTACTGTCGAGAATCCGTAATGGATTTCGATCCAGCCGTCGCTGGCTGTCTGGATCAAGGTCTTCTCTATGCCGACCAAGATAGGCTTGGAGCGCTTCACGATACGACCCACGCGACTGGGGGTCTCCCAGGGTATTGATTTCAAGTGTCAGCTGACTGAGGCCGAGGCGCCGCCAAAGCCTAGTCCCGACCATCATAATTTCGGCATCAATGTCCGGACCGGACCATCCAAGAGCTTCGATTCCGAACTGCTGGAACTGTCGGTAGCGACCTTTCTGGGGCCGTTCCCGCCGAAACATCGGGCCCAGGTACCAAAGCCGGTGTTGCCGATTGTGCAAGAATCCGTGCTCGATTCCTGCCCGCACACACGCGGCGGTCGCCTCGGGTCTTAAAGTTAAACTGTCACCGCTGATATCATCAAACGTATACATTTCCTTTTCAACAATATCGGTCTGTTCGCCAATTGATCGCTTGAAAAGTTCCGTCCGCTCAAGCAGTGGCGTCCGTATTTCTCCATACCCATATGAGTTAACAACCTCTCGAATCGTTTTTTCTACCCGGTACCAAACATCCGAACGCCCCGGCAACAGATCGTTCATACCGCGTACTGACTTGATCTTTTCCATCTGGACTTACTCGTCCCGCCCTACATTTGACTGAATGTATATGGCGTTCTTACCACAGAGTACCCGAACACCTTCGGACACGCGAAGGCGAACATCGAACGGAGGTGTTCCAGATAACCTGACTGCCTTACCAGCTGGCAAATAGCGCCGAATCAGTTCGACACCCTTGCCATCGTACACTATGACCTGACTTCCGCGTTTTAGTGCTATAGTGATTGTGCGTTTCGACTGAGCCACGACTCCAGCCAAACCGGATTCCTGACTAGCGACGGCTTTGGACTCCTTTACCTTAACCTCGTCTACTGGCGTGTCTTGTATGCTAGATGCAGCACTACGGGTTGGCGTAGATTCTACTCGTGGCAGTTTTACTTCCGCTACAAAACCTGTCTGTACCAGTGCAACCGCAACGGGGTTCATTGCCGATCGTTCCGGAGTCACTTTGGTCTGTGCCACCTGCTTTTTTTTATCTTTCTTCTTAACAACTACACCCTGCGTTGGATCAGGCGCTACCGGCCGTACGTCGATTTGTTTGGAAGTTGGCACCGGTGAACGGGCCTGAACGTTGTTCATCACCACTGACTCATCACCTACTGTCTCCTGTGAGTCGTCTGCCCCTGAGCCCGCTGCTGACGCAGCGACCCTAATCTTTTCCTGATTTGTTACCGTAGATTCTGCGGCTTGTATCGTTCCAGAGGAATTTTTCTTTGCGTTCACCGTCGACGTACTGGCCACTAGCGTCGTCGAGTCTTTGTTCGAGGCCAATTCAGCATTATCGATTTTCTTAGATTCCATACTGACCGGAACAGGTTCCTTTTGGATTCTTGCCAGCTCATCGTTAAGTTCATTGCTTGCTAGGTCAATTCTCTCGACATCACCGGATCTCTTTAAATAGGCACCATAAAGCCCGCCTACAACAACAATCAGCACGACGACAGTAACTACCCAACGATAATGGATCGCAATCGGTTGCCGGTGGATAATGTTTTCTGTGACAGTACCTGGTCCATCTTGGGTGGGTGGTAAAAACTGTTCATGCTGCTTTATGGCACTTTCGACATTGACACTGACGAGTTTCCCATAGCTGCGCAGATACCCGACCACATACGTCCATCCCGCCAACTGGTCGTAGTCGTCGTCCTCGAGTGCCTGGATAATATAGGGCAACAAATTAAGCTCATCCGCGACCTCTTCCACGCTCCAGCCATAGAGTTGGCGGGCACCGCGCAAGAGTTCGCCGGGTGTAGCGACGGTCGTGGCGTCCATTTCAGCCACCTTGAGCACCTGAAATCAGTTCTTTTACTTCAGCCGCTTGTGGACTATCCGGATAGGACACACGCAGCTGGTATGCATAATGCTGAACCAGCGGTTCGGATCCAAGCGCTCTC
>LUSG01000088.1 GCA_001629395.1 Gammaproteobacteria bacterium REDSEA-S15_B12
CAGAAACGCTTACACATTTACGCAGGAAATCAGTCGCTGTTCAGAAAAGACGTGTCGATGACCAGGCGCTCTATCAGTTATTCCTATTAGATCCCAACGGCGTCAAAGTAGAGTTGAATTTCGATGCCGATGAGGTCAAAGAGGTCGATCCAGAATTACTCGCTGAAGATCTCAAAACGGTGGAGAAAGACAGTACATGATCGGCGTCAGGAATCAGGTACAAAAAAGGGTGCAGACGGTGGATCAAGTAGTACTGGGTGAGCCGAAAAATATGGAGTATTTATTTCGATGAAGCTAGGTTTTTTTACAATGCCAATTCACCCATTGGGGCGAGATTATTCGGAAACACTCCAGGAGGATCGGGAGTTAGCAATCCTTGCTGATCAATTGGGTTTCGTCGACGGATTTTTCGGAGAGCATTTCACCGATGCAGCGGAGAACATCACGTCGTCATTGATATTTATTGCCTGGTTGTTGGAAGCAACCGAGCGGATTCGGTTGGGCACCGGCACACTTAACCTGCCTAATCACCATCCCGCGCGTCTTGCTGCGGAAGTGGCTATGGTCGACAACATGGCTAAAGGTCGATTTTTGATGGGAATCAGTCCTGGTGGCTTACCCTCTGATGCTGAGGCTATGGGGAATTTGGATAGGGACCGCAACGCGATGTTTCTGGAATGTATCAATCAGGTCCTTGAAATCTGGACCAGTGAACCGCCGTACAACATCAAAGGTGAGTACTGGAATGTGGACATTGATCGTACGCAGATACCCGATATCGGGCAGGGTCGAATACTGAGACCGTATCAGAAACCGCACCCACCTATTGTGGTGACGGCAGTGGCGCCCTTTTCCAAAGGGGTCGCAGCGGCTGCCGCGCGGGGCTGGGATCCAATTTCAGCCAACTTCCTCCAACCAAAATGGGTCAAGACACACTGGCCTCAATATGAAGACGGTTGTTTGACTGGGAATCGGGTCGCCGATCCTGCCAACTGGCGAGTAGCCAAAAGTATATTTGTTGCTGATTCTGAAGAGAAAGCACGCAACTACGCGTTGGCAGAACACGGGCCTTATTATTTTTACTACAGGTCACTGTTTACTAAACTAGTCAAAGCTGGTCGAGCTAATTTGTTCAAGACTGACCGGCATCAGGCGGATGAAGACTTAGATTTGGATACCATTGTTCGACAATTGGTCATTTTTGGAACACCACAAAGTGTCACTGACCAACTACTGAGTTTTCGTGACGAAATCGGGCCTTTTGGTACCTTGCTCTATGCGGGGCACGATTGGAAGGATAAGAAACTTGCTGTTCGATCCATGGAGTTGATGGCGACTGATGTGATACCGGCGATTAACGCGGCAGTCAGAGAGTAACCCTATGGATCTTAGCAGTATCGATTAAGAGCGGTTGATGTATTACTTGCAACTGACTGAGTCTCTGATTAGCGCACAGGAAGACGATATCGTCCGGGAGGTAACCGTCGGCGATCTGCTGCGTGAGGTTGCTGTGGAGCACGCGTCGACCACGGCTCTTCTCGAAGTCGACATGGAAGGACAAACCGGCCGTAGCTGGACCTATAGCGAGCTACTGTCGGACAGTGAGCAACTGGCGCGGGCGTTGGCGAGCCGGTTTTCGCAGGGTGAACGGATCACCGTTTGGGCGCCCAATGTTCCGGAATGGTTATTGATCGAGTATGCCTGTGCGCTGGCGGGGATCGTTCTGGTCACCGCAAATCCATCTTATCAAGACAAAGAGTTGCGCTATGTACTTGAACAATCGGGTTCAGTCGCACTCTTCCTGGTGAAACGCTACCGAGGCAATCCGATGCACGAGATTGCGGTAAAGGCTACCGAAGGTCTGACAGCGGTACGCGAGGTTGTCGATGTGGATGATCATGCAGAACTTTTTCGAACGGGCGACAGGGCATCGGTGTTGCCGGACGTGTATCCCGATGATCCGGCGCAGATTCAATATACTTCTGGAACTACGGGGTTTCCAAAAGGCGCGGTCCTGGCACATAGAAGCCTGACGAATAATGCCCGCTTCTATGCCAAGCGGGCCCAGGCGACATCTGAGTCTACCTGGGCGAATTTCATGCCCATGTTTCATACCAGTGGCTGCGGCATGATTTCACTGGGCTGTCTTCAGTTCGGTTGCAAGATGGTGCTGTTCAAATTATTTGATCCGGCAGCCATTCTTCGAATTATAGAAAGCGAACACATCACTGGAATGCTGGGAGTGCCCACAATGCTGGTGGCATTGCTCGAGTCGCTCAGCGTTGAGTCCGCTGACGTATCATCGGTGGAAATGGTTGTATCCGGCGGTGCGATGGTCGCGCCTGAACTGGTGCGCAATATACAGCACGCCTTCAACTGCAAGTTTGAAACCGTTTATGGGCAGACCGAGACATCGCCGCTGATTACCCAGCATCACGCCGAAGACTCAATTGATGATATCTGTAATACCGTCGGGCAACCCATGCCGCAGACCAGCGTGTCTATTCGCAGCATAGAAGAAAACAAAGTGGTACCTTTCGATACTGTGGGTGAGATCTGTGTGCAGGGGTACTGCAACATGATCGAGTACCACGCCAATACACAGGCGAGTGCTGAAGCCATCGACAAGCAGGGCTGGCTACACACCGGCGACCTGGGAACCATGGATT
>LUSG01000089.1 GCA_001629395.1 Gammaproteobacteria bacterium REDSEA-S15_B12
TCAGTTGTGTATAAGAGACAGGGTGTAGGTAGTGTGGTCGGTGGACTGCTGTCGCACGGGGGGCACGATGTCACTCTGGTCGACCAGTGGCCTGAACATATCAACAAAATCAAGCGCGATGGGCTGCTTGTTGAAAGCCGGGACCAGAGTATCCTGACTCGCCCAAATGCCATACACATTTGTGAGCTCGCGCAAATCACAGATTCCTTTGAAGCCGCATTTATTGCTGTAAAAAGCTACGACACAACCTGGGCGACAGCGCTCATGCTGGACTACGTAGACCCTGAAAGCGGCGTTTTCGTCGACTTTCAAAACGGTATCAACGATGGACGTATGGCAGCAGTTGCTGGGGCTCATCGCTCACTGGGCTGTGTGATTATCATCGGGGTGGGATGTTATGAACCCGGTAAAGCCATACGAACTGATGCCTACCCGCTCGGATTCAAAGTGGGTGAGCACGATGGCAGCGATACACCACGCGCCCGACGTATTGTGCAGACTCTGAACTGTATCGCACCGACTGAAGTCACTTCAGACCTGTGGGGGAACCGTTGGTCCAAACTCATGGTCAACTGCATGGCCAATGCGCTCGCTGGACTCAGCGGTTACGGCACTGCCGAGGTGAGAACAATTCCGCAAATTAGACGGGTGGCGATACAACTGGGCGCAGAAGTCGCCCGAGTTGCACTCGCCCTGGGTCATGAACTACACCCTATCTCCGGCGTTTCACCCATAAAAATCATAGACGCGGCAGAGGGCCGAAATCTCGAAGAAGTCGAAGCAGTAATGCTTAAGGCGGCATCCGGCGGTGGCAAAGGTATTCCATCAATGGGGCAGGATGTACGGAAAAAACGGCGAACCGAGATTGAGTATCTGAACGGCCACGTATCTGAGAGAGGCCGAACACTGGGCATCCCCACACCATTCAACGACCGTATTGTCCAGATCGTGAAAGAACTCGGTATTGGCTTTGAAAGTGATCCCTCTCACCTGAAGCCTCTAGAGGAGATGCTGCCTTGAGCCATTGGCAGACAGGGGTAGACGTTGGCGGTACGAACACCGACCTGCTTTCCCTCAACCGGCAGACCGGTGAGTACAAAGTCGACAAATTATCGACGACGACTTCTGATCAGTCTCTGGCCGTAATACAGGGTATTGAATCAGGCCCGTCCCCTGTCGCCGAACTGGCCGCAGTTGTACATGGCACCACGATTGCCACTAATGCTGTACTTGAGCGAAAAGGTGCTCGTTGCGGACTGATTACAACACGAGGTTTCCGCGATATCCTGGAACTGGGTCGTCGTACCCGACCCAACAACTACGGTATGACAGGCTCCTTTGATCCCCTGATCGATCGAGATCTACGCCTGGAAGTCAGCGAACGACTGGATGCTCGCGGTCGCGTTTTATTACCACTCGACGAAGACGAAGTGCGTACAGCGCTTAAAACACTGCACGAACTCGGTGCGGAAGCTGTTGTTATTCACTTTTTACACGCCTATGCCAATCCGGTGCATGAGCAGCGCGCAGCAGAAATCGCTCGAACGAATTGGCCCACCGGATTCATTTCTATCAGCAGCGACATACTGCGGGAAGTGCGTGAGTTTGAACGCGGCAGCACGGCTGCCGTAAACGCATATGTTCAGCCAGTGCTTTCGAGCTACCTGGGCCGGATCTCAGATCGTTTAAAAGCGGCCGGATTTGGTCACGATCTCCTGGTCATGCAGGGCAACGGCGGTACCCTGACAGCACCAGCGGCTGCGCGACAACCAGTTCAGACCGTGATGTCCGGCCCGGCGGCAGGTGCTGTCGCCGCAGCACACATCGGGCAACAAAGCGGTTTCGATAATCTCATTGCCTGCGATATGGGAGGTACCAGCTTTGATGTCAGTGTGATCGTCGGGGCAACACCATCGTTGTCTGCAGAAAAAGACCTCGCCTACGGAATACCGGTGCGGGTACCCATGGTCGATATCCATACAATAGGCGCGGGTGGCGGTTCTATTGCGCGGGTTGATTCTGCCGGACTGCTTCGGGTTGGCCCTGAAAGTGCGGGCGCCCAACCCGGTCCGGTCTGTTACGGGCGTGGGGGCACCAAACCAACTGTCACCGACGCCAACCTCGTACTGGGTCGTATCGATATCGCTGGATTTTCTGGTGTGGGCCAGGCAAGAAATCCCCTTTCCAATGCCCAGAAAGCAATCAAAAAGGAGGTCGGCGATCCACTTGCACTTGATACAGTCGATGCTGCGGCGGCAATACTCGCAGTGTCATGCAACCAACTGGCATCCGCCATCCGTCTGGTGTCTATAGAAAAAGGTCATGATCCGCGCGACTTCGCATTATTCGCATTCGGTGGCGCCGGCCCCCTGCATGCTGCCACACTGGCTGCAGAACTCGCTATCCCACAGGTTCTTGTACCCCGTTTTCCCGGTATTACCTCGGCGCTAGGCTGCCTGATCTCTGACCTGCGTCATGACTATGTAGAAACATTATGGCGGCCTCTGGCTGATATCGATGAAGGCAACGCAGACCGAATCCTCAAACACCAGGGTGAGACTGGACAACGTGCAATTGTGGATGAATCTGTGCCCGTTGACGATGTCGAGATTTTTCACGAGGCAGACCTGATGTACCGGGGCCAAAGTCATGTATTTCGGGTCGCAGTACAAAGCCCGGGCTTTTCATCTGATGCAGTAGCCGAGTCCTTTGCCGACCGCTATCGTGAGCGGTTCGACATCATTCTGGAAGATATGACACCGGTGCTGGCCAGCCTGAGAACCACCGTGATTGGTCGCCGACACAATCTGACCCATTCCTTGTTCAGCACAAACTATCCGACTGCGGTCGGCGAAACCCCACCGACCCGAATGGTCTATTTCAACGGTGAGTGGCTCGCGTCAACTGTCTACGATCGTGCACTGATCAGCAGTGGCACCCTCATAGAAGGGCCAGCCATCATCCAGCAGGCGGATTCCACCTGCGTCATCGATCCCGGCACCACGGCAAAGATCGATAGCGTGGGAAATCTCATCATCGATGTTCTGTTACACAACAAATAAATTAGAGATATGGGTATTGATCCTGTAACACTGGCGGTAATTGAGAACGGTCTGCGGCAGGTTTGTTCCGAGATGGACCTGGTCCACGAAAAGACCTCATTTTCACCAGTAATCTCGGAAGCATTCGATCGATCGAATGGTATCTACGATCCCAAAAGCGGCGAGATGATTGCCCAGGGCGAACTCGGGCTACCGATATTTCTCGGCGTGATGCAGTTTGCCACCCAGGCTGTGCTGGAACGGCGTCAGGACCTCGAACCCGGTGATGTGATCATCCAGAACGATCCGTATCTGGGCGGTACCCACCTGATGGACGTCAAGATGATGATGCCGTTTTACTACGATGGGGAACTCTGGTGTTTCCTCTCGAATACCGGCCACTGGCCAGACACGGGCGGCATGGTGCCGGGTGGTTTTAATTCAACAGCGACAGAGATCCAACAAGAGGGATTGCGCTTGCCCCCTGTCAAACTCATGCACCGTGGTGAGATTCAGCAGGATGTGGTCGATATCATTCTGAACAATATTCGTGTTCCGGACGAACGCATCGGAGACATTCGAGCCCAGATCGGCGCACTCAAAACAGGTGAAAAAAGACTTACAGCCTTACTGGACCGGTATGGAGGAGGAATCGTCAGGGCGGCTATCGAGGAGCTCAAGGTGCGCTCCGAACAACACATGCGCGAAGTCATCACGGCAATCCCCAATGGGATTTACAGCTTCACGGCCTACGTAGACAGCGATGGTGTGATAGACGAACCACTTGCCATCACCCTGGATCTAACGATCGATCAGAGCGATGCACACTTTGATTTTTCTCGCTCCAGCCCGCCCTGTCGCGGACCAATGAACTCGGTATGGGCCACGACCCAGTCCGCCGTCTATGTGGCGATGAAGCATATTTTTCCGGAAGTGCCGATAAATGCTGGCTGCTTTGCCCCGCTTCATATCAAACCACCCGAAGGTACGTTCCTGTATGCCACATACCCCAAACCAGTCGCAGGTTGCGCAGCAGAAGTTGCTCAACGAATTATGGAAGCCGTTTTTGGGGCGATGGCACAGCCAGTTCCACAACGATTGTTTGGTGCACCAGCCGGCACCAGTGGCAACCTGGCACTTGGGGGACACGATCCAGAAACCGGGCGCGACTACATCATGTATTTCTTTTCCGGCGGAGGCTACGGTGGCTGGGCTGACGGTGATGGCCTGACCAACGGCTGCTCGACGGTCGGCATCTCCAAAACACAACCCATCGAGATCCTGGAGCAGCACTAGCCCCTGCTGTTCGAGCAGTACGCAC
>LUSG01000009.1 GCA_001629395.1 Gammaproteobacteria bacterium REDSEA-S15_B12
CCGCGCGCTGGGTATCCGAAATTATCCGCTGTGGCGTAAGGTGGTCCTCCCGCAGCTATTTATGAAAACCATTCCACCCCTGGTGAATGAATTCACCCAGGTTTTGAAAGCGACACCTTTGCTGGCCATGATTACAGTGGTCGAATTGATGCGTGTCTCGCAGCAGATATTTAGTGCCAACTATCACCCCGTGGAGGTGCTCCTTGGTGCTTTTGTTATTTATTTCTTGATTTGTTTCGCTGTTAGTCGGAGCTCTATTCTTTTGGAGCAGCGGTTTGCGGTCCGCAGGTTCTAACCATGGATCTTGATTTCCAAATCATTTTAGACTGGTGGCCATTAATTTTGGATGGCTTCAAGTTGACCCTCGTGATTGTGATTGGAGCCATATTGTTGGGTATACCTCTGGGTGGTTTGCTGGCCTTTGGCCGACAGTCAAGGTTCAAAATTATTTCGATATCAGCGACAGCTTTTATTGAGCTTTTTAGAAATACTCCGTTCATGATTCAAGTGTTCCTGCTTTTTTATGTTTTGCCGTTCTATGGAATTCGGATCCCCGCAAACATTGTTGGAATCATGGAATCGATGCAATCCCACGAGGGCAACTGGAGTCGGCTCGATCGACTGGTATGTCGTACTGGCAAAGCATGACTAATATTGTGCTACCACAAACGATGCGAATCATTCTCCCACCTATCGGGAACCAGACACTTTCTCTCGTAAAAGAATCTTCGATTTTGTCTACGATAACAGTGCAGGAATTGACGATGTCGGCATTGATAGTGCAGGGCCAAACCTTCCGACCGTTCGAGGTATTTATTGTGATTACTCTGCTGTATTGGGGCGTTAACGAATTGATTGCGACATGTTTAAGAATTTATGAACGACGCCTCAAGCGGCGTCGCACACTTGTGCCTGCTGGCACAGCATCAAACTGAAGATAAGGTAGATCAAGAACTTTTCCTGGTTATTGAAGATGAACGTCGCAGACGAAGCCCAGCCCGTAATTGAATTGTCTGGTGTCCACAAGAAATTTGGTGAGATCGTTGCCTTAGACGGAGTTGATCTCTCCGTTGCTCGCGGCGAGGTAGTGTGTGTTATCGGGCCTAGTGGATGTGGAAAAAGTACATTATTGAGGACAATCAATTGGCTTGAGGTGCCTGACAGTGGCCAAATAGCTCTTGAAGGAAATCCGGTTGGTAACGTTGTAAAAGCGAATGGCAAGGTTACTCCCCAGTCAGTCAAGGATTTGAATAGGACTCGTTCCCGTATGGGAATGGTATTCCAACAGTTTAATCTTTGGCCTCATCTCTCTGTTTTGGAGAACGTTACACGGGCGCAGAAAATCGTCCTACGGATACCTCAGAAAGACGCCGAATTGATCGCGCACAGTTGCCTGGGACAAGTTGGTTTATCAGATAAAACGGATGCGCTACCTGATCAGCTATCTGGGGGTCAGCAGCAACGGGTCGCTATTGCTCGCGCGTTATCGATGAGTCCCACACTAATGTTGATGGATGAACCTACTTCTGCTTTAGATCCAGAGCTTGTTGGTGATGTGTTGGGTGTTTTGCAGAAACTCGCCGAAGATGGAATGACCATGGTCATTGTGACTCACGAGCTTGGGTTTGCGGCAAAATTTGCTGACCGGATCTTGTTTATGGATAGAGGATTGATCGTGGAGGAGGGGGTTCCTCAACAGCTACTCCAGAATCCGGAAACTGATCGTCTCAAATTGTTTCTGAAGCAACTTGGGGAGATGAATCTGACCCATTCGTAGAGGAATTTGAGCTTGATTTCTAGGAGTGTTCAGTCAAACAAATCCAACACCGTTGTCATGAGTTCTAATATTTAACCGAGCCATGATGTTGTAAGGAGAAATTAGATGGTTAGTAAGAAAAAGAAAGTTAAAAGCAGTAGTTCTACTCTCGTAACAATTCCCGCGCGACGAGGTGTTGCAGCCCATTTAAAAAAAGGGCAAACGATTAAGGTTGTCAATACGCATGGTAGTCAGGTCGTCGACTTCTGGGCGTTTAATACCGATCACCCTGGAGAATTTATGTCCATGGAGCACTGCCGGGTAGGGCTCGGCCGCTATCGGCCAAAGCCTGGTGATGAGTTGATTACTAATCAACGCCGTAAGATCCTCAAGTTTCTCGAAGATACCTCCCCAGGTGTGCACGACACCATGATGGCTGCTTGTGATCGGTTTCGTTACGAGCAACTGGGATGTATTGAATATCATGACAACTGCACCGACAATTTGTGGGAGGCGCTCGCGGCTGTACGTTTCAAACCTACAGAAACACCGTGTCCCTTTAATCTTTGGCAGAACACACCGGTAGATTCGGTGGGTAGTATTGAGCAGTTGCCGACAGTATCAAAACGGGGAGATTTTGTTCGATTTAAGGCTCTAATGAGTGTCGTAGTGTGTTTTTCAGCGTGCCCCCAGGATATTGTGCAGATCAACAGTGGGCGACCGAGAAATGCCCACTACCAGATAATGAATTAGATGCCTACGTTTTTGAACTGGGAGGTAAATAAAGGG
>LUSG01000090.1 GCA_001629395.1 Gammaproteobacteria bacterium REDSEA-S15_B12
TATCAATACACCTCCTTCCCGCGAACCTTGACAACCACCCAGTTTCAGCAAACCATACGGGCACAATGGCAGTGCTGACCGACATTTTTGTCTAAACATTGTAATCACTACCATTTGATTAACTCAATAATCAAACTCTGAGGAGGATGTACATGATCAAGCAACTCAAATTACTGGGGCTCGCCTGTGGGCTGTTCTTAGTAGCCCCCACGTTGTTCGCCCAGGAAGTACTCAATATCAGCAGCTGGGCACCGCCTACACACCACATGAATGCCGTGGTCTGGCCGACCTGGGGCAAGTGGGTTGAAGAAGCAACCGAAGGCCGTGTGACTGCCAAAATTGAATATAAGCTGGCGTCACCTCTGAAGCAGTTTGAACTCGTTCGCGATGGTGTGGCTGATGCTGCCTGGATTTTTCACGGCTACAACACGCGTTACGTCGCGACCCAGGCTGTCGAAATGCCGAATCTGGGCACCAGTGCCGAAGCTGCCTCAGTTGCTTACTGGCGAGTTCACCAGAAATACCTGGCCAAGGCTGATGAGCATAGAGGTGTAACCCTGATCGGCCTGACGTCACACGGTCCAGCTGTCATCCAGACGAAATCAGCACTCAAAGGTCTCGGTGATCTCAGCGGGCAGAAGATTCGTGTACCCGGTGGGGTAGGCAGCCTGGTGGGTAAGGCGCTGGGCGTAACAGCTGTCAAACTTCCCGCACCAAAGGTGTATGAAGCCTTATCTTCCGGCGTTGCCGATGGCATCTTTATGCCGATGGAGACGCAGAAGAGCTTTCGCTTAAAAGAGGTAGTGCCCTTCGTTACGATTATGCCGGGCGGACTCTACTACGGCAGCTTCGCCTTCATCATGAACAGTGATTTTCTTGCCGGTCTCTCAGAAAAAGATCGGGCGGCGGTCATGAGCGTATCCGGTGAAAAACTGTCTAAGCTTTCCGGTCAACAATGGGATGCTGCAGATACGGCGGGCCTGGCTGCTGCCAAGGAAGCCGGCACCACCATCACCACGGCGAGTGCTGAAATTCACAAGAAGTACCTCGCAATCATGGCGCCGGTCGAGACCGAATGGCTAGAACGGGCGAATAAAGCTGGCATCGACGGTAAGGCCGCCCTCGAGGAACTGCGCGCCATAGCTCGCAGTTACTAAGACAAACTGATGAGTCACCGAGTCAACGACCCGGCGACTGTCGACCATTCTGTTCCGTCATCGGACTCAGCCAGCGTCTGGCTGAAGTTCGGTGACGGGGCTTCGTCTATTGTCCTGTTTGCTTTGATGGGTATGACCTGTATCGATGTTATCGGTCGATATTTTTTCAACTCACCGCTGGATGGCGCGACCGAACTAACCCAACTCATGATGGGACTCATCGTATTCGCAATACTTCCCACTGTTTGTTACCGTGAAGAGCATGTCAGTGTTGATCTGCTGGATCTGTGGATGCCTGATAACTGGATCAATATTCGACAGATCATCTTGAACCTCTTGATGGCAATCATGATGATATTTGTCGCCTGGCGGGTATGGATCAACGCCAATTTCATGGTTGACTACGGCGATGCCACCGAATTCCTGGCTATACCCTACGCACCGATAACCTACTTCATCGCGGGAATGAGCGCTGTCGCATCAATTGCCTTCTTACTCAACACCCTACGCTATATGCGTGGTAAAGGTCCGATGTCTCCTGACCGCTCCACGACGGCGATCTAAGCTGATCCCGCTTCCACCGCTCTGCCAGCAGGCCATACTGTGACGGTAGCACTCATCGGTTTCGCCGTTCTATTGATCCTGGTGTTCTTACGACTGCCCATCGCGTTTGCCATGGGTATAGTCGGCTTTGCTGGCTTTGGCCTGATAACGGGCTGGAAGCCATCGCTGGCGATGATCGGCACGCTCGTTTCCGAAACCGCCTTGAGCTACGGTCTGTCAGTCGTACCCCTTTTTATACTCATGGGCAACCTGGTTTCCAGGGCCGGATTGTCTGCAGAACTCTACGCGGCATCTAATGCTTTTCTGGGACACCGCCGGGGTGGGTTATCCATGGCCACGATCGTTGCCTGTGGCTCTTTTAGCGCGATCTGCGGTTCCAGTCTGGCGACAGCGGCAACGATGTCCAAGGTGGCGATGCCACCCATGCGCCAATACGGCTATGCCGATTCGCTGGCTACAGCTTCGATCGCGGCCGGTGGCACGCTCGGCATTCTGATCCCGCCCAGTGTGATCCTGGTGATCTATGGTTTGATGACCGAAACCAGTATCCGCGAACTGTTCGCGGCGGGTTTCCTGCCAGGCCTGCTCGGCATACTGCTTTACATGGTTGCGGTGCAATACGCGGTCTGGAGACGACCACAGGATGGCCCACGTGCAGAACGCACTTCGTGGCCGGACCGGTTACGCGCATTACGCGGGGTATGGGGCACGTTACTCCTGTTCATTCTGGTCATTGGCGGAATCTATGGTGGCATCTTTACCCCGACCGAAGCAGCTGGAATCGGTGCCGGTGGCGCCTTCCTGCTGGCACTGGCCCGGGGGGTACGCTCCTGGCGGGACTACTACGAAGTACTCGTTAATAGTGCCCGTACGACGGCGATGCTCTTTACCGTTCTCTTCGGCGCGCTAATATTTTCTAACTTCGTCAATCGCGCTGGACTGCCAGCGGGACTTCTGGAATTTGTGACCAGTGTGGATATGACTCCCCTGATGGTTCTGCTGGTCATCCTTGCCATTTACATCGTCCTGGGCTGCGTGTTCGAGAGCCTGTCGATGCTGCTGTTGACGATTCCGATCTTCTTTCCGGTGGTACAGGGCCTGGGCTACGCGGGCATGGGACCTGAAGAGATTCTGGTCTGGTTCGGGGTAATCGCGGTCGTGGTCACAGAGATCAGCCTGATCACACCACCGGTGGGCTTGAATGTTTTCGTACTGGCCGGTGTGCTCAAAGATGTGAAGACGACTACGGTATTTAAAGGCGTAACACCCTTTTGGTGTGTAGACATTATTCGACTGCTCATACTGCTGATTCTGCCGGCTTATGTTTTATTGCTGCCGAACTGGCTTTATCATTGACCTGCAGACTCGCTGAGCACATGTCCAGTAATATGTAAAACTGCCTGCGCTCAAGCTCAAAGCCTGTACAGAGACTAGCGCCGTGGCCTGCCGAGCAGTCCGGCACCATTTAATGATTAACCTCTATCGGGAGGTCCTATGAAGTTAAGCAGTTTTACCAGGAATGGCACCCACGGATATGGAGTTGTTAACGCCAATGGCATTATCGACCTTACGACAGCAATCGATGGCGTATCGGACCTTAAAGGCCTGCTGGAATCCGACCGGCTTGCCCAAGCAGCCGACTCAGCCGCAGGACGATCGGCCGACTTCGCCCTTGAAGACATCGAATTTTTGCCACTGATCCCGAATGCGTCAAAGGTGATCTGTGTAGCCGTCAATTACCTGGCGCACGCTCGTGAAGCCGGCCGGACAATCGGTGACTACCCGGTGCTTTTCCACCGACACGCACAGACTCAGATCGGACATCAGCAACCGTTACTCGTACCTAAGTCATCCGAACAACTCGATTTTGAAGGGGAGATCGCTGTCATTCTGGGGAAAGGAGGTGCCCATATCGAACCGGAAGATGCAATGGACTACGTTGCGGGCTACTCCTGCTATAACGAAGGCAGTATTCGTGACTGGCAGTTCCATGTCCACCAATACAGCATGGGCAAGAACTTCAATGCCACCGGAGGATTCGGCCCGTGGCTGGTTACCACCGATGATATCTCTGACCCTGACGCGCTGACAGTGACTACCCGCCTCAATGGCGAACAGATGCAGTTTGGTGAATTCAACGATGTTGCATTCAATATCCCGACCCTTATTTCCTATGTGTCCAAGGCCCTGCCCTGGCGAGCCGGTGATGTGATTGTGACCGGCACCCCTGGGGGGGTAGGGTTCAAACGCAAGCCACCGATATTTCTCAAAGAAGGAGACGTGGTCGAAGTCGAGGTGAACCTCGTCGGTACTCTGATCAATTCTGTCGCCAATGAAGTCTGAGACGTCGTAGCCCAGATCAACTCACCGGAATCCGCCGCCCAGAACAGCGGTGTTGGAATCTAATCAGCGCCAGTACTGCGCCACTGTTCGACCTGAATAAGGCAGGAATTGGGCGCCGATGCAGTGGTTTTGGCGGTCTGCGGTCGTGCCGATGTCAGTTGGTTCACACAGCCGCCCCGTTCCGGGGATAAGCCCGGTTCACCGATCGGATCGTAAACCGCCGACGACTCATAGGAGTGAATTACTCCGGGTAGAATACGCTCAGTCAGAACAGCAGCGCAGATAACATCACCCCGATCATTAAACAGACGGATGAGGTCATGGTGCGCAATTCCCCGTTCACGCGCGTTTTTGGGATTGATTCGCGCCGGCCAGTAGTAATGATCATCAATCAACACCCGATGGGCTTCGATGTCGTTGATCGTGCTGTCCTTGCCATCGGTATGCGTATGAAAACTGTACCGCGGATGCGGTGTGATCAGCTGCAGCGGGAATCGTACAGAGAGCTCTGTGTTGTTGAGCCCTTCCCAACTCGGGATATACCGGTTAATCGGCGGCCTTTCCGGATCTTCGCCAAAATTTTTCAGACTCGAGGCCTCGAACTCAAATTTTCCGGACTGGGTCTGCAAGCCTTCACCAAAATTGCCGCCGTATTCCGAGGGCAGAGGCGCGGGCTCGGGTGTGTCTTTCTTACGGCCCTCGGCATACCAGTTGAACCCTACCGGTACATTCAGGTTCTCAGCTTCGGCCGGCACCACGTAATAGCCTTTCTTGAGAAATTCTTTCCAGTTAACGATATCCTTGAGGTCTGAAGCTTCGAACTGCAGTTTGCACCAGTCCAGTTCGGTCATGCCCTGGGCAAAGTAAGCGCCCAGGCCGATACGTTTTGAGATATCCAGAAAGATCTGGAAGTCGGACCTGGATTCCCCCAGTGGCTCGATGCACTTGTGCTGCATCGTGATCACCCGGTGATTGAGTTGCGATTCATTGTGATGCGAGTAGCCACCGGCAACGGCCCACTCACCGATGTCCCAGCGCTCGAAGTTGGTACACGCGGGCAGAATGACGTCGGCAAACTTGACCTCTCCCTCATCCCAGATCGACTGGTTGACCACAAATTCCAGTTCCTGCGACTGGTAGGCCCGTACCAGGCGGTTCGAATCCATCACCGTGCTGAGATGCGAGCCACCGTATTTGTACATCATGCGCACCCGCGAATGACCCGCTGCCGGGTAGCCAAACTTCTGAAACTGGCGTTCCAGCGAGCGTGGATCGGTCGGATAACCCTCGACCCGCTCTTCGGTAATCGATTCAGCAATATAAGCACGGGGAACTTTCTGACTGACACTGTTCATACTCATCACATGCGGCTGGCGTTGGAACAAATTGAAGGCCGTGCCAGAACCTTCGATATCACCTGAAATGCCCCCCTCCGCATAACCTGGAAAATAAAAATGGTGATTGAGCGGCGCCCCAGTCTGCAGGTTGCCGAAATTCACACCTGGTTTACCCAGGCCCTGCATGGCCATCAGGCAGACCATTGCGCGGGCCCACTGTGTGCCTGTTGCCGAACGACATGCGCCGCCAAAGGTCGTTCCTTTTCCCCCTGCCGCCAGATAGGTCTTTTTTGAAGCCCACTCCCGGGCCAGCGCCCGCACGACATGGGCGGGTACCCCGGTCTCGGACTCCTGCCATTCCGGGGTCTTGGGAGTACCGTCTTCATCGCCCATGATATAGGCGCGCCACTTATCAAATCCGGTGGTGCGTGTCGCCACGTAGTCTTTGTCGTATAGGTCTTCAGCGATCCAAACGTAAGTGATCGCATGCGCCAGCGCCGGGCTTGTACCCGGCAACACGGGAATCCACTTTCCCCCCAGGAACGCGCCGGTGTGATTGAGGTATGGATCAATATGCACCATCTTGACCCCGAGTTGCCTGGCCCACTGGCGGCGAACAGTTCCTTCGAATGCTGCGTAGGAACCACTCGACGATTCGGGGTCGCTGGACCAGAACACGATCATCTCGCAATTCTCGAGACAGTCCCGGATCTGACCGTAGGGTTCGAAAGCCCCGTTTCGCATGCTGTTGCCATAGTGGTGCATCGCACCCCAATACCATCCTTCCCAGCTGTCCGGATTGATCACCATCTTGGTGTGACCGATAGTATTCATGAATCGAAAGTTCGAACTGATGTAATAGCCCACGTTACCCCAGGTGTGGTGCGAACTGTGACTACTCAGGATCGCGCCCTTGCCGTGCTCGCGACGAACCCGTTTGATCTCTGTTGCAACAATGTTCAGCGCTTCGTCCCAACTGATTCGCTCATACCCCGATTTACCCCGATTGGCGCAGTTGCGATTACCGTTGGGATCGAAATCAACCCGCTTGAGCGGATATAACAATCGATCCTTCGAATAGACAACAGACTTTGATGCCAGTGCATGGGGTGCAACCGTCGTGCGGCGTGGCGGTGTGAATGTCTGGCCCCGCGCTGTTACTGACCACGATGGTGCGTCCTCGGCATCATCAAATTCGATCGGTGTGATTCGAATAATTTTGTCATTCTTGACGTAAACGAAAACCGGGCCACCATTGGTGTTGTTGACGTAGCGCATCTCTCCATCGACACCGGGCATCCCATAGCGCCAACCGACTGTCTGGATCATCCGCAATGTTTCCATGAACCACAGCGATAAATCCTCGGGCCCCTCGATAACAACTGAAAAGGCCTTTGCTGCATTGACGAACCGCTGATGATCCAACGGCGGGGTCAGCAACCTTTCGCCGACCTCGGCAGATTTGAACTCTAAACAGATCTCGGCTTCTCGATGCACTCCAGCGCGTGATTTAAGCCGTCCGTTTCTAAACTGATACCAGCGACCAATTGTGCCATCACGTGTTTTGATCTGAGCGATCAGTTCTTTCTCGGACAGGCGGTCCTTGAAAGACGGATGTCTGGCCGCCGTGTAGCGCAACGCTATAGCCACACCCCATAACAGCATTGGCAAAGGTGCCGACATCATTGTTTCTAGTCTCCCTGTTTCTACCGTGTCGACACAACCTTAGGATCGTGCCATGGAGGCAACTGATCGTTCACCGTCGAGTCACATAAGAAT
>LUSG01000091.1 GCA_001629395.1 Gammaproteobacteria bacterium REDSEA-S15_B12
GGTGAAAGCCTTGGTGATGCACGGTTTTTTCTACGACGGGCGAGTGACTACGCAAACGAGCGCGAAATTTTCGGCGGCCCGATCGGGCGTAATCAGGGTATACAGTTCCCCCTGGCCCGCGCTTACGCGGAGACGGAGGCCGCGGAACTTATGGCACGCAAGGCAGCAGCGTTGTTTGATGAAGGCGAACCCTGCGGTGCTGAGGCCAACATGGCTAAATTACTGTGTGGTGACGCGGCCTGGCATGCAGCTGAGGCTTGTATGCAGACTTTTGGCGGTTTTGCTTTTGCACGCGAGTACGATATTGAACGCAAGTGGCGGGAGGCAAGGCTTTACCTCACGGCACCGGTGTCGACTAATCTGGTTCTAGCTTATATTGGTCAGCATGTCATGGGATTGCCCAAGTCCTATTGAGCGCAGTACAGATCGATGCAAAGCATTCGTAAATAGTGTCAGCAAGATCGTCACTCACTCAAGGCCTACGGGTTTAAGACGGAGAATGGTCTTGCCCTGGTTTTTCCCAGCCTTTGCCAGCACCGCATCGGAGGCAGCGTTGATTCAGGAATATCTGCTCCCAGTCTGCGTCGGTGGCCACATAGTCCAGAATCACCCGTAACGCTTTGGACGTCGATCGAAAGCCATAGGTTTCCTGGGCATATTCAAGCATTTCAATCGTATCCGGGTGTAATTCCACCTCAAGCATCGCCTTTTTCCCCATTGGCATCTGATATTCCTCCCGCGAGTCAAATTTGGAGAACCTGCCGATTCCCCGATGAGTTGCATTTTGTCGTCTAGGGCCTCACGGTGCAAGGCGTAGTGCCAAGCGAGGTTATGCGATACAGATCGTTCGCGGCGGCAGTTGTTGTCTAGGCTACAAATCGGCAGGTCGGTTGACGTTAAAGAAAATACCCTCGTCATTTACATCGATCTGCAAGATAGTCGATTCAAGTTGTTCCAGCAGGTCACGTGCGCCGGTGTCGCCACTGAGCTGCAGTAGGTCGGAAAACATCGACCTTGGGAACAGTACCGGGTGACCACGGCGTTCTCTGTAATAGGGAGCACAGGCAACATCGGCGGTAAAATTTTTGATCAACAGATCCAGATGAGCCGAAACCACCAGGGGCATGTCACCCAGGCACAGCACAACGCCATCAAGATCTGTGGGCAGCGCTCTGATCCCCGACTTGATCGAACTGCTCATACCTTCTGCGTAATCCGGGTTGTGAACGAAATTTACTGCGTAATCATTCAGTGCTGCTGCCAGTTCATCCGACTGATGGCCGGTGACAACGTGTACCTTGCAGGCGAGCGAACCCAGTGCCGCTTCTACGGCATGGGCGATCAGCGGTTTTCCGGCCAGGGGCAGCAACAGCTTGTTGCGTTCCCCGGTGCGGGTCGACAGACCCGCCGCCAGCACGATAGCATCAATCTGCGGGCTCACCAGACAATCTCTTGTTTCGGGTGCTGATCAGTTGTGCTATGACAGAAACTGCAATTTCTCCGGCGCTGCTACCGCCGATATCCAGTCCAATCGGCGCATGGATACGCTTAACCTGATCGGCCGTGACTCCCTCTTGCAGTAGGCGCTCTACCCGCCGGTTGTGGTTGCGACGGCTGCCGAGTGCTCCAATATAGAAGGCAGGTGATAAAAGGGCAGCCTGTAGTGCGGGATCATCGATCTTGTGATCATGGGACAGCACGACAACCGCAGTTCGCTCCTCCGGCTTGAGTTCGGCGAGTGCTACGTCTGGCCAGTCGTTGACCAGGGGTAAGTCAGGAAACCGCTCCGGCGTCAGATAGGCCGCTCTGGGGTCGATGATCGTAACCTGGAAGCCGGCCAGCGAAGCCATGGTCGACAGCGGCTGGGCAATGTGTACTGCACCGACAATCAGCAGTCGCCAGGGGTCGACAAAAGGCCGGACAAAGACATCCAATTCCTCGTTAGTTTGTGCTTCCGCCGGCTTCGAACCGATGAGTTTCTCACTGATCTGTGAAAATCAAGTGTCCTGAGCCAGGTCGCCCGACCAGTGTCCACTGTGGCCAATTGCCATTTTCCCAGTCGAAAGCTGGATGCACAGTGTTGTGGGTGACTGCTGAATCAGATTCTGGGCAAAGGCCGGATCATTCAATCTGACCAGCAGGAGTTCAATGGTACCGCCGCAGGGCAAGCCGAGACTCCAGGCGGTGTCATCGGTTACCCCGTAGGTGAGGCGTTTAGGATCACCCGTGCTAATGACTTCTTTGGCTTCTTCGATCACCGAGTTCTCGACACAGCCCCCCGAAACTGATCCTTCAAATTCTCCGTTGTCCGAAATTGCGAGCATACTCCCGACGGGGCGGGGCGCTGATCCCCAGGTGCTGAGGGTAAACGCCAGTGCCAGCGTACGGCGGTCACTGGACCATGCAGCCATGGTCTTAAGTAATCTTTTATCGTCATTAAGCATATTGTTCAATCAATCGGGCTTTAGGTCGATCGCCATTCGACAGTCGTCGGGCGGGGTAACAATAGTTCTGCTTGTTTCAGGCCAGAACCGAAAAGCTGCTGGTTGAATTGACCGCGCGATTACGCGAGAAAAAACCCAAGCTTATCGTGCGACCAATACGTGACAAGTGAAACTGTAGCGGGTCACGCTCATGATCCTGGCCTGCCTCACAGGCGATGACGAGTTCGGCCATCAGTTCACCGACTGCCGGTGCTGTTTTGAACTGGTTGCCGCTGGTGCCGACGGCCAGGTAGAAACCTGGCAGGTCTGAGCGATCGTAGATCGGGATCCAATCGTCACTGACATCCCATAGGTCGACGATCCCACTGGGGCTGTTGGGAATTCCGAGCGTGGGCATTCTCTGGGCCAGCCGGTAAATGGGTTCAAGCACCTGGTTGCTGAGATTGCGATCAAAATCATCCGGGTCTGCTGGTGTCTCCCCTTCCGCTTCGGTACCTTCGCTGCCGGTCAGAATCGTATTACCGAGGTCCGGTCGGGTATAGCTGCCAATGTCGTTGTCAAAGGTGATGAAGTCCGGCTCGTCTGGACTGGAACGCTCGGGCCGTGGCAGGCGGACGTATTCATGACGTATAACGCGAGTTGTGATTCGACTCTTGTCGGCAACACCGGCAAGTTCGCTGATTCTGGTTGAGTGTGGTCCGGCTGCATTGATTATCACCGGGCAATCAATCGACTCAGTACCATTTACGATAAGGCCGCTTACACGGCCTTGATTAGTCTGGACGGAAGTGACGTCGGTATTAAATCGAAATGTACCTCCCGCAGCCTCTGTTGCGACTTGTAGATTGTGGGTAGCGAGCCTTGGGTCGTTGCAGTAGCCCCCACGTGGAAACAGCACGGCACCTTCGATGCTGGGACCGGTGTGCTGTCCGAACCGATCGTGTGCCGACAATATAGGGGGGCCGAATTTCTTCGTTTCCCAGCCGGGTAGCTTGTCAGCGATCCTTTGAACTGACCATTCTTCATAGGGGATGCCCAGTTCATCGGATACAGAAATCTGTTTTTCCAAGTGCCCGTTTTCTTCGGTTTTGAGAGAGAGTACGCCGGTTTGTCTGAACTCCGCCATGCCGACCGGGTCTTCAGTGCCAATGTGATCGAGCCAGTTTTCCCAGCATTGAGTGCCTTCCCAAGCCAGGGCGGAGCCTTCCACAGTGGAATAGTGGGTACGGACTATGGCAACAGAACTGCTGGTGGAACCCTGACCGGATGTGGAATGGCGGTCTATGTTCAATGTCCGCCAACCTCGTCTTGCCAGTCCACAGCCTATGGCCGAGCCGATGATACCGGCGCCGATAATGACCGCTTCGTATGTCTTAGTCATCCTTCAACTTCCTTCTTTACGAACCAAGAGTTGTAACCCTGCTGATTCTAGGGGCTGCATTTCGCCACGGCTAGTTAACCGGCTGCGTTGAGAAAGAGCAAAGATTGATTAGCGCGGGCTGTGGCAGGGCTTGAAATTTCTTAGCCTGCCACCAGATATAGGGCAGAAGCGCGTCGTGGCAATTGAGCACTGGCGCCGAAATCATGGAGATTATTATGAACAACTTAGTCAGAATTGCAGATGGCAGGCGGCCCTGGGGTCTGTTTTCCGATGTCGATGGAATCCTGCGGGGATTCTACGATTCACCGGTATCGACCTGGGATACGAGTGTTGATGTTCGTCGATTGGCGATGGATGTCATCGAAGATGACACAGCCTACGTCGTCACTGCCGATATGCCCGGCATCAGTCGGGATGAGGTGTCAGTTACGATCGACAAGAACGTGCTGACGATCAGTGCAACGCCTAAAGATAAGGGCAGCCAGAACGAAAGAAAAGTACTCCGTCATGAGCGGTATTCAGGAAAGTACGCCCGTTCCCTTCGGCTTGGAGAAGACATTGACGAAGACCAAGTGTCAGCAGAGTACCGGGACGGTGTGTTGAGACTGGTGATCCCTAAGAAAGCTGCTGTGGCGCCACGCGAGGTCGAAGTTAAGATCAACTGACATGAACAGCCAGACAAGTGGCACGAAGGGCCGGTTATCCGGCCCTTCTTCGTATTGTGCTTTTCCCTACGGAGAAACTGGAAAACGACCCTGTATAATTCGACCGTAACGGAGACTATCTCCATCATCATTTCGATATGAGTAGGAAAACAAACAATCCAACTGACATCGCCAATGTACTGGCCGAGGCGCTGCCCTATATTCAGCATTTTCATGGCAGAACCATCGTGATCAAGTATGGTGGCAACGCCATGGTCGACGAGGAACTGAAACGCGGCTTTGCCCGGGATGTGGTTCTGATGAAACTGGTTGGGATGAATCCAGTGGTGGTTCACGGAGGAGGCCCGCAGATCGGAAGTTTGCTCGAACGAATTGGCAAAAAGAGCGAGTTCGTGGACGGGCTACGTGTTACTGACCGCGAAACCATTGACGTGGTGGAAATGGTATTGGGCGGGCTTGTTAACAAGAGTATTGTGGCACTGATCAATGCCCAGGGTGGACGAGCAGTGGGTTTGTCGGGCAAGGACGGTGGGATGATCCAGGCTCGGAAACTGTTACTTCGGCAAGGTCAATCTGATGACGATGGTGAAGTGGTCGATATTGGACAGGTCGGTGAGATCGAACAGATCGACCCAGCGGTTGTCGATACGCTCGATCAGGCGAATTTTATCCCGGTAATCGCACCTATAGGTGCAGGTCCTGATGGGAAGGCGTACAACATCAATGCCGACACTGTTGCCGGTTCGTTGGCGGTGACACTCAAGGCCGAAAAACTGATTCTGCTGACCAATACGCCGGGTGTGCTGGACTCAGACGACCAGTTGCTCGAACTGTTGAGCGAGACTGAGGTCCAGAATCTGATCGAGCAGGGTGTGATCAGTGGCGGCATGTTGCCTAAGGTGCAGTGTGCTCTTGAGGCCGTTGCTGGCGGTGTGCGTACGGCCACGATCAGTGATGGTCGCGTCCCGCATGCGACTTTGCTTGAGACAGTCACCGACCGCGGCGTGGGTACCCAGATCGGCGAATCAAGAAACGTTCAGTCTTCGTCCATCTGACTGTTGCCGGCAGTTGGTAGCGTTAGTGGGTATCGACCGGCTAAGACGATCGTTAACGAATGTTCGTACCCAGTGTTTCAAGCGGCGAAACGGATGATCTGTGACTGATCTTGCTACCTCATTATTCGTCGCGCTTGATCTGATCATCTCGCTGGATCCCGATCTGGTTGAGATTGTCCTGTTGTCGCTGCGGGTCAGTTTGCTGGCAGTGGTCATAGCTAGGGTGATTGGACTGCCCCTGGGTGCAGCAATTGCGATAGGAAGTTTTCCTGGGCGGTCCGGTGTTGTCGTTGTTCTCAACGCGATGATGGGCCTGCCGCCGGTTGTCATCGGGTTGGCGGTCTATCTTGTGCTGTCACGAGCCGGACCGTTGGGGGCATATGGACTGCTCTACACCCCGACGGCGATGACTATCGCCCAGGCTGTATTGATCACACCGATCATCGCTGCACTGACGCGCCAGACGATCGAAGATTTATATCGTGAATACCGGGAGCAGTTGCAGTCTCTGTGCGTCACGCCATTGCGCGCGATGTTCACTTTGTTGGTCGATGCGCGTTACAGTTTGCTGACGGCAGTTTTGGCTGGGTTCGGCAGAGCCAGTGCTGAAGTGGGCGCGGTCATCATTGTCGGCGGTAACATCAATCATGTGACGCGGGTGATGACAACAACCATTGCGCTGGAAACCAGCAAAGGCAATCTGGCTCTGGCCCTGGGTCTTGGCATCGTATTGTTGTGCATTGTCATTGTTATAAACGGAATGACTTCTACAGTGCAGTGGCTGATTGATAGACAGCAGGAGTAAACCTGACAGATGGCAGACTCAGAATATCATCACAGTGTGAACCAGGATCCGGTCGACCTGTTGCCGCTCGTTGTCGATGGACTGGGATTCAGTGTTGGGGAGCAATGGTTGCTCAAGGACGTCAGTTTTTCGCTGGGCGCCCACGGCCTGACGTTTATCGTAGGGCCCAACGGCGCTGGTAAGAGTATATTGCTGAAGATTTGCCATGGATTGCTCTCACCCACGACCGGAACGGTGCGGTGGGCGTCGGGTTCTTCCCGCCAGCAGAGACAACGCCAGGCTATGGTTTTCCAGAAACCTGTACTGCTCCGCCGAAGTGCACGTGCCAATGTGGAATATGCCCTGTCGGTTCGGGGTGTCGCAAAAAAGGACGCCCGGGAACGCGCAGACCGCGTACTTGAGGCGACGGGTTTGACTGCTTTTGCGCATAGACCGGCGCGTGTACTGTCCGGTGGTGAGCAGCAGCGCCTGGTACTGGCCAGAGCATGGGCTTTGCGCCCTCAAGTGCTGTTCCTGGATGAACCGGCTGCGCATCTGGACCCTGCTGCAACGGCCGCCATTGAAGACGTTATCCAACAGGTCAGCAATGCCGGTAGCAAAATCATCATGGTTACACATGATCTTGGCCAGGTGCGAAGACTGGCCGATGAAGTGTTGTTCCTGCACCAGGGACAGCTGCTAGAACAGGCAGCAAGCGAGGATTTTTTGGCTCACGCAAAGAGCCAAGAAGCGCGTGCATTCGTTGAGGGGCAGTTACTCTGGTAGATACGCTCTGTGCTTCGTGCCCGGATTAGACGGGGTTCGAATCGTCAACAGCCCGAGTTATCTACCGTTGCATCGGGCATTGTGGTCCTACACAGGATCGCTTTGTTCAGGTTTTTGACCCAGTTTAATTTTGCATCAGTCAAGACTGCATCTGTGAGATCTGCGTTTTCCAGGTAGGTGCCCTCCAGAAATGCGCCCGTAAGATTAGCCATCGTTAGATTCGCACCGGTCAGATCTGTGGCTTCCAGATAGGCTTTGGTCAGATCTGTTCCAGCCAGGTTCGCGTCCCGTAGATTAGTTTCCTCCATATAGGCATCTATTAGATTCGCCCCCGAAAGGTCGGCGCCAGTCAGATCTGCGAAACCCAGGTCTATCCCAGAGAGGTCTGCTTCAGTCAGATTTGCCCCAACCAGTTCTGCCCGAAAGAATCTTGCTTTATACAGATTTGCGGAATTGAGAATTGCCCCTGCCAGTTTTGCCCCAGACAGATCTGCACCTGCGAGGTCACATTTAGGGCATTTCAACGATGACTTTAGCTTTTGTAGATCCGCTTCACTGAATGCAACTGCTTGCCAATTTATGCCCGTCAAGACAAAAAATAGAACCATAGCCTTGAGTACTCGATTCATCTGAACCTCCTGTGTCTTACAGTTGTCCACAATTTGGGCATCCTGCTTCGGTTGGGTGCCCCTGCTAATGCCTGATACGAAAAGCAGTCTACAAACTGTCCAGCCATTCGACAACAGCCTGGGCAAAGCCATCATCGTCATGGCTGGCAACGACCTCGAACTCGGAAGTGAGTTCAGCCGGTGCATTGGCCACGACACGAGACTGGCTACACCAGCGCAATAGATCGAGATCGTTGTAGTCATTACCAATGGCAAAGACTTCGTTTGAATCCAGCTTAAATTCTTTGCAGACCCACGCCGCTGCAGAGGATTTTGAGACGTTGCTTGGAAAGATCTCGTACCAGGTCGACTGGTGGTCCAGCGGAGAGGTGGTCCGGACAACAGTCAGACTGGAGAGTTTTTGTTTCAGATACGCTAAAGCGCTACCGTTGTCTCCCGGCAGACTGACAGCCACCAGTTGGGTTGAAGCCCTGCCAAATCTGTCGAGCTGTTCGATGGGCCGGTGATGGCCTTCGTATACAGTTAGGCGATGGGCGAAATCCGGGTTGTGGGCCGTGTGCTGGTACCAGCGAAATCGGTGGTTGTCTGGCACCGGATCATGCACCATGAAGTCGAGTTTCAGTGCGTTGAGTACCTCGATGGATTTACTGACTTCAGTTTCAGTGAGCGCCTGGTCAAACAGCAATTCAAAATCGGGGAATGAAAATATTCCAGCTCCCGACGAGGTGACCAAGAGATCAATCGGAAAAGATCGGTCGAGAACACGTCGGCAGGAAAAAAGAGAACGCCCAGTAACAACCACGCGTAGGATGCCCTGTTGACCGAGCACTTCCAGTACGTCATGGTTAGCCGGACTGAGTTTCTGGTCCGATCCGAGCAAAGTGCCATCAAGATCGGTGAATACCGCACGACCCATAAACAGTCTCCTTTAATAATGGTTTTGTGCGATGTGTTCCGGGGGTGGGGTAGCGAAGTGAGGCTACAGGTTCGATTCGATCGCTAAGATCAGTGATTCGTCATCAGGTTTTACAGAACTGCCATAGCTTGCGACGACATTGCCCTGTCGGTCGAGCAGGTATTTGTGAAAGTTCCACCTCGGGTAGTCTCCGGACTGGTTCGCCAGTGCCTGGTAAAACGGGTCGGCATGGCGCTTTGCGACACGGGTTTTTTCAAATATCGGGAACTTCACATTGTAAGTAAGTGAACAGAATTCCCGCACCTTTTCTTCGGAACGAGGTTCCTGGAGGAAATCATTTGAGGGAAAACCAAGCACCATCAGCCCCGCTTCGCGATACTGTTGATACAAAGCTTCGAGACCGCGATATTGCCCGGTAAATCCGCAATAACTGGCAGTGTTGACCACCAACAACACTTTGCCTGCGTAGGCCTGACACAGATGCACACTTTGTTCGCTGGCCAGAAATCGTTTGGTGAAATCCAGGTTTTTCGGGCACCGCGCAAGGGCGGCATTGTTTAGTAGTACCAGCGCAGTGGCCACAACGCACACTGTTTTCAGTTTATTGATGATCAAACCGCCTAACGGCCATTTGTTCAGGCCATACCCACAAGCAATACGCCACAGTAATCCGAAGGGGGTGATTGACCCAGGATGGGATAGCACTGGATAGGTGTGCATCATAAATGAGCCTTTATTATCGTTGTGGCTCGCTCAAGTCGTGTATCTGCGTCACCCGACAGGATCTCATAGGGAGCCTGAATACAATCGAGTTCACTGATAAAGGCCTGATGCACTTGTATGCGCTGCCCCGGTTCGCCTTGATCGCGTTGCAGTCCGTCTTCTATCCAAGGCACGTCAATATCACACACCAGGTAAAGGTTTGCCATTCGTGATACCGCCATTTCAGTGATCCAGGTCTTACATCCGCCGTAATAATGGCGACTGTAGATCATCGTCGATACCAGATCGGTGTCCAGGATGACTAGATTTCCGGCTTGTTCTAATGCTTCTCCTTCAAGTGACACTTGGCGGTGTGCGATCGGCTCTACATCTGCAAAAGACAATGGTCGTTGCACTTCATCCAGGTAATTCCGGGCACCCTCGGTGGAGTAAACTGCATTAAAACGGGTTGCCAGCGCCTGCACCAGCGTCGTTTTTCCGGTACATTCGCTACCGGTGACAACAACCTTAAACAACACTGGTCTCGACTGGCTTGTCGAAGATGAATCAGTCATTTGCAATGCCGGAATACTTTTCACCGAGGAGGTTTTGTATGGTTAGCATCAACGTGTTGTTGGTGAGTTGGAGAATGATCAGTTGAGCGATAAACCTGAACAGATGAGTGGTGTTCCAGACGAACGTTTGGCGGCATGGGGAGAAGTGTACCGCCCGAGATACACCGGCGTCGCTACTTTCATGCGCCAGCCTTTGCGCGAGCTGGAATCCGACTGGGCGGGTACGGATATCGGTCTTATTGGTGTGCCGTTCGACGGCGGCGTCACAAATCGCCCTGGTGCTCGCCATGGCCCAAGGGCACTGCGTGAACAGTCAACACTGATGGGCAGAATAAATTATCAGACCGGGGTCAAGCCTTATGATTCGGCCCAGGTTGCTGATCTGGGTGATGTGCCTATCGAAGGGGTTTACGCGCTTGACCGTGCCATTGAAGACATTGAGACTTTCTACAGTAAAGTAGTCCAGAGTGGAATAATGCCACTATCGGCCGGTGGCGATCACTGTATCAGTCTGCCCATACTCAAAGCGATATCCAGGCAGCTCGGCGAGCCCCTAGGAATGGTTCATTTTGATGCGCACTGCGATACCGGGCCGGAGCTGTTTGGTCACAAGCATCACCACGGCGGGCCGTTCAGAGTCGCGGTAGAAGACGGTGCCCTGGATCCACAGCGAACGATTCAGATCGGTATACGTGGACCGACAGAGCCCTTATGGGGATTCAGCTACGATTCAGGCATGACGGTCATTCACATCGAAAAGATGTACGCCATGGGTATTGAAGCTGTCATAGAGAAAGCTTTGGCGGTTGTCTCCGATGGGCCAGTTTATGTGAGTTTCGATGTCGACGGCATGGACCCGGTTTATGCTCCCGGTACAGGTACGCCAGAAGTCGGGGGGTTCACCAGCTTCGAAGCTCAGCAGATGCTGCGGGGACTGACGGGTATCGACATTGTCGGAGGTGACTTGGTAGAGGTTTCCCCGCCATTCGATTCGGCAAACACCACTGCTTTGAACGGGGCACAGATGATGTGGGAAATACTTTGTCTGATGGCGGCGAAGCTATCCAGTAAAGCCGACCACAAATGATCGACGTCCGCATAGCTGCGTTTTGACAAGATGCACTTATGATTGACGCAATTCGACAGTTTTTCTCAGAACATATTGAATGCAGCGAAGCCGTCGGAGATTCTAAGGACGAACTGCGGCTTGCTGCAGCCGCCCTTATGTATGAAACCGCGATGGCCGATTACGACCTGGATCAAGAAGAACAGACACTGATTCAGAAGCTGGTCAGTGAACAGTTCGAACTCACACAGGCGGAAGCCAAAGAACTTCTTGTGTTGGCCCAGTCTCAGGTCAAAGATGCCACCGATCTGCATGGGTTTACTACGTTGATTAATCGCAACTGGACGCTCGAAGAGCGAACCTTGCTGGTCGATAGCATGTGGCAGGTGGTCTATGCTGACCGGCGTCTCGATGATCACGAGGTTCATTTGATGCGGAAGATTCAGCGACTGCTCCACATCCCGCACAGAGAATTTGTGGCGTCAAAGCTGCGTCATAAACGGTCGTGACGCTTAAGACATCGTAGTGGCTGAACACGCATTTTTGGAACATGGGGGTGTTCTGGCTTTTGCCCACCGGGGAGATCACCAGGCCGGACCTGAAAACACGCTGAGTGCATTCGAGGGTGCTGTCCAACAGGGTTTTTGTTACCTGGAAACCGATGTGCACTGCAGTAAAGACGGTGTGCTCCTTGCGTTTCATGACGATCGACTTGATCGGGTGACTGATCAGCAGGGCCTTATCGCACAGACGGATTACGCGTTGATTAGGCAAGCGCGGATCAGAGAAACAGAGCAAATTCCACGGTTGGAATCTCTGCTAGAGGCATTCCCCGACGCCCGATTCAATATAGACCCAAAATCAGACGCCGCGGTTGGGCCACTCATTGACATCATTCGTCACATGGATGCCGAACAACGGGTGTGTATAGGTTCCTTCTACGGTCGGCGCCTGCGCTGGGTACGGGACGCTTTACCGGCTGTGTGTACCTCGATGGCGCGTGCTGAAACGACCTATGCACGTTTTGCCAGCCTGGGTCTGCCGTGGCGCCGCGGCGGTGCGGCCTGTGCCCAGGTGCCGGTATGGTGGAACAGAATCCTGGTTGTTGACAGTCGTTTTGTGCGGACGATGCATGCCCAGGGCATACCCGTGCACGTGTGGACCGTCAATAATGTCGACGAGATGCACCGACTACTCGATCTTGGTGTTGATGGCCTGATGACCGACTATCCGGCAAAGTTAAAAAGTGTTCTGTTGACCCGGGGGCAGTGGCATCAGCCGTGTTGATCGAGTCCTGTTTCGCTGACTTTATGGAAAACGATCATCCCGGCAAAGAAAAGCACCAGGATTGAAAGTATGCCGGTTCGCGGATTGCCACTGACAAGGGTCACCCAGCCCATCAGAAACGGCCCAAATACGGCGGCCGCTTTACCGACAACGTTATAAAAACCAAAGAATTCTGCGTTTTTGTCTGCGGGAATGAGTTGGCTGAACATGGACCGACTCAGTGCCTGGATGCCGCCTTGAACAAGACCGATGACCGCCGCGAGAATGTACATCTCTACGGCTGAATCCATAAAATACGCATAGACCGTAACGCCGACATAGATCCAGATCGCGATCCAGATACCGCGCCGGGGACCGTAGCGTTCGCCCAGTCGGCCGAACACCAGGGCCGCCGGAAAGCCGATAAACTGGACCATGAGCAAGGCGATAATCAAACTCTCCGACGGTAAGCCGATGGAGAGGCCATAATCGACTGCCATGCGTACAATGGTGTCAACGCCGTCGATATACAGCCAATAGGCCAGCAAAAACAGCCAGGCAACCCGATACTGACGTAGATTTGAAGCGGTCTGCTTCAGGGCACTGAACGTACTGGACAGATCAATTCCGCGCCGACCCGATTGGGGTGTTGGTTCTTCAACCCCCGTAAAAAGTGGGATAGAAAACACGGCCCACCAGATAGCAACGGTGACGAAAGACCAACGCACACCTTCTGCGGCGTCGGCTAATCCGAACAGAGCCGGTTTGAGGGTCATCAGAACATTCAATAGAAACAACAGTCCACCCCCAAGGTACCCGAGCGCAAATCCCAAAGCCGAGATTCGATGACGTGAATCTCGGGGAGAGACGATCACCAACAAAGCATCGTAAAAAATGTTCGCGCCTGAAAAACCAACCACTGCGATCACGTAGAGCAGGATGGCAAACGGCCACATACCCGCCTCCACCAGGTACAAAGATCCTGTCGCGAGTACCCCCAGACAGGCAAAAGACGCCAGCATGCGTTTGCGTAGACCGCCGGTATCAGCCATCGCCCCCAGTATGGGAGCGAGGATCACGATGATCAGACTGGCTACCGAGTTACTGACACCCAGATAATAGGTGCTATGAGTCACCTCAACACCCTGACTCCAGTATTGTTTGAAAAACAAAGGGAAGAATCCGGCCATGACTGTGGTGGCAAAGGCCGAGTTGGCCCAGTCGTACATGGCCCAGGAATAGGTGGCTCGGCGTTGGTTGGTCTGCATCGAGGTGTTTTCTGCCTGCCGGCAGTCAGGGTCAGCGAATCGAGATCAGTATATTAGCGCGTGTCTCTTGACTGGGGCGAAAAAAAGAGTATTGAGGTTTTTCGGGCTGGGAGATCAACAACCGTGGTTGGAATATTAAGCCATAAATAAAGGGCCCAGGAGCGAAGCCTGACGGATCCAATCCAGGCGCAACCCGGGACACATCCACCAACTGGATTGGCCCATCCTGCGGATCCACCGCATAATCGACGCTGAAGGACCGGCCATCAATTGTTATGTCGGTCTATATCGTATTCAGATCCAGGAGAGATTTCATGACCAGCTACCACATGTCACCAGAAGAGTTTCGGGCCAATGGTCATGCGCTGATTGATTGGATCGCGGGCTACATGGAGAACGTTGAGCAGTACCCAGTGATGTCAACGGTTGAACCCGGCACCATTCGAGAAAAGCTGCCGGGTACAGCGCCGGAACAGCCCGAAGCCTTCAAAGCACTGCTGGACGATCTGGACAACGTCGTGATGCCGGGTGTGACACACTGGCAGTCACCGAGTTGGTTTGCTTATTTCCCTGCGAACTCTTCTCCCCCCGCGATCCTTGGTGAACTGGCTGCAGCGGGCCTGGCTGTTCAGGGAATGCTCTGGTCGACCGGTCCAGCTGTCACTGAAATCGAGTCTGCTGTGCTGGACTGGCTGGTTGACCTCATGGCATTGCCCCAAAGCTGGAAGATGTCAGGTCCCGGTGGAGGCGTAATCCAAATGTCCGCGTCGGATTCGACCCATACCGCACTGGTGGTGGCCCGCGAGCGCCACGATGAACCCGTCGACCGGCTTGTGGTGTACGCCTCAACTCAGGCCCATTCGTCAATCGAAAAGGGCGCCCGGGTGGCTGGCTATAAACATGTCAGGTTGGTTGATGTCGACGGGAACTTTGCCCTGAACACAACCGCACTGGCGCAGGCGATAGAAAAAGACGTTGCCTCGGGTTTAACGCCGGTTTTTATAGTATCGGCTTTGGGAACAACGGGCACCGGCGCAGTCGATCCCATCGATGCGATTGGAGAACTGGCCCGGCGTTACGGAATGTGGCATCACGTGGATGCAGCCTGGGCAGGTAATGCCATGATCTGTGCAGAACACCGTTTGCACCAGGGCACACTCGAGAACGTCGACAGTTACACCTTCAACCCTCACAAGTGGTTGTTTACGAATTTCGATTGCAATGTGTTCTGGGTTGCTGATCGCAAACCGTTGCTCGATGCGTTGAGTATCCTGCCGCCCTATCTTCGAAATGAAGCAACTGATTCCGGGCAGGTTGTCGACTATCGCGACTGGCACGTGCCGCTGGGACGTCGGTTTCGAGCACTCAAACTGTGGTGGGTATTGCGCAGCTATGGTGCAGAAGGGCTCCGTCATCACATTCGTGAGCATATCCGTATGGCAAAAGAACTGACACAGCGGTTAGAGGTCGATGATCGTTTCAGGCTGGTTGCACCAACAGACTTTGCACTGGTCAGTTTCAGCCATGTTGACGGCGACACGGCCACTCAGGGTATTGCTGATGCGATCAATGACTCTGGTAAGGCAATGGTCACGACGTCACGAATCAATGATCAGACCTTCGTGCGTGTCTCGATCGGCCAGACACGAACCGAGCAGCGCCATGTCGATGAACTATGGGAGATGATTTGTGACTTTTCCTGAAGAACGGGCTACGTCCTGTGAAGGTTTGATGCCTTAGATGGGAGGGCGAGACGCAATGCTTAGGGTCAGGGTCTGATCGTCAACAGTTTTCCATCTATACCCTGTTTTGTGAGATACCCAATGTCGTCAACGGACTCAAGTTTGAAGTCGTGTTGGCGCTGACTTTGTTCTAATAACTCGGCCCACCCGATATCCCGCCATCCTTTCCCGTTCACTGTGGCGATAACAAGACCACCGGGCAGAAGACAATCCAGCAATTTGGGTATCAGAAACGGTTGATCTGGTTTGTGGGAAAAAACGCCCACGCAGATCACCGCCTGGTATATCGGCTGTACATCAATGACAGCAGTAAGATCACCTTCCCAAAGCTGTCGGTAAACGTTTAGTGCGGCCGCTTTTTCGAGCATCTCCGGTGACAGGTCGATACCGTCGATGTGTGTATAGCCTGCCTGGTCGAGTAGCTTCCCCGCCAGTCCGGTACCACACCCCATATCCAGAACAGGCGCTGTACGGTCGGGGACCCTGCGGACGAAGGCGTTGACGGCCTCCTGGGGGGCGATGTAGCCGAATTCCTCGATCAGTTCCTCATCGTATGAGTCTGCCCACTGCCGGTAGACGGCCCGCTGGTCGTCCGTGGCCAGATCGGCATAGTTTTGGGCAAGTCGGGGGTCGATCTTTTGTTTGTTGCACGCCATCAGTGGTCGACCCCGGCGTCCTCAGCGAACTCCCTTGAAATTTGGTTTGCGCTTGTTGACGAAAGCATCAATGCCTTCTTTGCCGTCATGGCCTGCCATGTTTGCTGAGATCTCCTGTGTTTCGATGTCTGTCTGTGCGACAAAATTGTTGGCGAAGGTTGTCTCGAGCATCTTTTTTGCCGAAGCATAAGCCATGGTTGGTCCTTCGGCCATTGCCTTAGCCTGTTTAATTGCAGTATCCAGAGCAGTGCCCTGGGCAGCGGTTCGTGTGGCGAGCCCCCACTCCACGGCTTCTGGCGCAGATAATTCGCGGTTCTCAAATATCAGTTCCTGCGTACGGCGAAAACCGATCAATCGCGGTAGCAGCCACGTTGATCCACCGTCAGGGCTCAAACCCGCAGCCGTATAAGCCAACCGAAATCTCGCTGTTTCATCGACAATGATAATGTCCCCAACCAAAGATATCGGCACGCCCGCACCCGCAGCCATACCATTGACCGCCACAATCACCGGTTTTGGCATTGTCAGGAAAATCGACATGGCCTCGTGTAACTGGTCGGCGATGGGTTTGAGTTTTTCCGGTTGCCCCCCGAATGCTTTGAATTCTTTAAGGTCGCCGCCGAAGCAGAAAAAATCTCCTTCTGCTGAGAATACGACAGCTCGTACGTTGTCATCCCTGGCTGCGTTGCTGGCTGCTGCAAGCAGGTCACTTGCCAGTTGAGCTGACAGGGCATTGCCGGCCTGGGGGCGGTTGAGTTTGATGATGGCGACGCCACCGTCATGCTGGTAATTCACTGTTTCAAGGTTCACGTTCGTCTCCTCCTGACAGATTGCTCCAATGCGGCAATGATACACGGAAGTCCGGGGACGAATTCGTTAGACCGCTTATGTCTGTGCCCGATGGTTTGTGCATAAATAGCACCTTTACTAGACCTGTGCCACAATGCTGTGGGGCATCATCCAGTACACGGAGTGGTTAAAAATGGCAACTGTATCTATTTCTCAGAAAACGAATGCTGGTGCTTACGTGGAACAACGCGCCATGCTGGCGGCATCTTTGCGCTGGACGGCCAGGCTCAATTTGCATGAAGGTGTGGCAAATCATTTTTCTCTGGCAGTCAATGAGTCTGGGACCGACTTCTTGTTGAATCCCAACCAGCGTCATTTTTCCCAGATTCGAGCCAGCGACCTGTTGCTGTTGAATGTTCATGATGAAGGCGTCATGCAAAGACAGGATGCACCTGACGCCACCGCTTGGGGTCTACACGGCTCTATCCATCGACATTGTCCTGGGATCAAATGTCTCATGCATGTACACCCGATCTATTCAACAGTGCTGGCAAGTCTTGCCGACAGTCGCTTGCCTGCGATTGATCAGAATACGGCAACCTTTTTTAATCGTGTGGTCATTGACGAAGACTACGGCGGATTGGCGCTGGCGGATGAGGGAACACGGTGTGCAGAAATGCTTTCTGACAATCCCTGTCACGTGATGATCATGGGTAACCATGGCATCCTGGTCATTGGTGATACTGTCGCCCAGGCGTTCAACCGGATGTACTATTTTGAGCGGGCCGCTGAGACATACATTAAAGCGCTGTGGACCGGCCGGCCACTGAGACTGATGTCTGATGAAATAGCAGAAAGTCTGGCCGCAGCACTTGAAACCTATTACGACTCCACGTACGGCCACTTTACCGAACTGGTGGCGGTTCTCGATCGGGAGGAACCCGATTACCGCGATTGACGCCAATTTCTGCTGTCCGAAGTGGTTTGGTGTGGGCCAGTTTGTGGACTAACTTAAGGCAACTTAGAAGAACAGCAGGTCATGTCGATGTGGCTCGCAATTGGTCGCACAGCGCTAGAGTATTGGTACCTGGTTGCAAGCGGTATTGTGGTCGTCGCTTGGTGGTCGCAAAGAGACACTCGTCGGTTTGAGGATCACGTTGATTTGGGCATGTCCTGCCTGCAGGCCGAGTTGGAAAAGTTTCCACCTGTGCTTTACGCAAACATGCATCCGAACTGGTCTGTCTACCGGAAAAAATTCCAGCAGGCACTTGGGGTTGCCTGCCCTGATCTGAGCATGGATGCTACAGCCTACGTGCTCGAGCAGTTCGATGGGTGTTATGAATATGATGATGATGTCTACTCACGGTTTGATTCGCGCTCTGGGGGTACTGGGGATACGGCGGGGTCTTACGTGCCGTTGGTGGCGCCTTTTGAGAAGAGACCATTTGTACGGGTTGAGACCCGCCGAAGGCGTAGACGAATCGTGCGTTTTCTGATTGGTGCAGTGGCGTACAGTGTACTGGTCGTGTTCGTGATAGGATTTTTGGTTTTTGCTAGGCAACAAGGCTGGTAAACCTGTAATGCAGCCTTAAATCTGAGATTGATGGCACAAGACAGCAACAATATAAAGACCGCCGAGATAGTCCTTGCGTGTTCCGAGTTGGACCAGACACTGGCCTTTTTTGTAGAAACGCTAGGGTTTCAGATTGACAGTATTTTTCCCGCTGATGCGCCGGTGGTCGCGATAGTGTCAGGATATGGTATTCGGTTGCGTCTCGATCGTTACGCGACGAGTAAGCCGGCAACATTGCGGCTTTACTGCAGCACGCCAACAACTGTCGCCGAAGGTAATTTGCGTTTACAGGCGCCCAACGGCACTGAGATTGAACTCGAAGCGGCTGATAACGAACTACAGCTGCCACCGGTAGTCCAGTCATTGGCGCTCAGTCGGCTGGATTCCAGTACCGCCTGGGGTGTGGGGCGTGCGGGAATGCGCTACCGAGACCTGATCCCAGATAGACAGGGTGGCCGCTTTATAGCCTCACACATCCATATTCCCACCGGTGGCCCGGTTCCTGATTATGTCCACTACCATAACATTCGTTTTCAATTGATTTTCTGCTGTCGGGGCTGGGCAAAACTGGTGTATGAGGACCAAGGTGGTGAATTCATCCTTAAAGCCGGGGACTGTGTACTGCAACCACCACAGATTCGCCATCGCGTGCTCGAATGCTCGGACAATATGGAAGTTGTCGAATTAGGGTGTCCTGCGGAGCACGAAACCCATGCTGATCACGAGATGAATCTGCCAACAGCGACTTTCGATGAGCAACGTCTGTTTAAGGGTCAGCGTTTTGTTCGGCACCAGGCTGAAACGGCCAGCTGGGAAAAATGGCGTATCGATGGTTTCGAGTGTCGAGACAGTGGAATTGGAGCCGCCACCTCAGGCCTGGCTGGCGTACGGGTTGTTCGCCCTCATCTTGAGTCAGCCGCCGGACCGTGCAGCCATGTTGCAGAATTAGTTTTTTTCTTTGTGCTCAAGGGCTCTGTCACGCTGGAACTCGCGGGCCGGGGTATTGAGCAATTCAACAGAGGTGATTCAGTGGTGCTGCCCAGCAACTTCGGCTACACACTGGTCGAGTCCACACAAGACCTGGAACTTCTCGAGGTTACCTTACCGGACATTGTCGAGACGCACTGACCTGGCGCCTAAGGGGTCTCAGTCCAACACGACGCCGGGATGTGTATTGAGGATTACGGTTTGTTCACGTGTTCCAGCGGTGTTGCGGGTTGCGAGTTGTCTTTTCTCGGTGTGACCAGTGCCAGTGCGAGCATCATCACGCCCAGAGACAACCACACCCACAGTGAATGTTCGTCGTCAAAGATCATAATGCCCCATAACACGCCTGAAAGTGTCACCACATAAGCCGTTTGGCTTGCGAATACGGGACCGGCATAGATAACCAGATAGAGAAACATTCCGTAGGCCGATACAGTGATTGCTGCCATGCCGAGAATTGCCCAGTCAGAACGCCCCCAGGGCCAGGGCAGCGGTTCAAAAGTGCCCGTTATTATGACCAGTGGTGTCATAATAATCGTGGCTACCAGAAACATTCCGCCCACAAGGGTATAGACGTTGACGTCTGTCGGCATACGCATTGCCACAAACAGGTTTTCAGCGGTGTAGCACAGCGCTGAACCCACCGCCAGCAGCACCCACGGTACGGCTGATCGATCCGGCAGACTTGTACTCGGGCCAATCAGAAGCCCGATGGACAGTATTCCCAAGAACACACCCAACAGCCGTGTTGTCGAAACACGTTCAACACCCAGAATAGCCGCCGCCAGAAATGTCATCAGCGGGACAGTAGCAATTGTGATGGATAAAACCCCGGGAGACAGGCGCGACGCGGCGTAAAAGTATGCGGTACCCGGGATAACTGAACCCAGCACTCCGCAGACGGTACAGACAATCAGCACATCCCGTCGAAGAGGTAGCGGGCGCCTCACTATCATGCTGCCGCTAATCAGCACAGCAGCACCGACGAGACAGCACCAGTAATTGATGCCAAGCGGATGGGCACCGCCTTCGGTCGACATTTTGGCCAGGGAAAAGGACAGTCCCCAAAGAATGCCCATGAACCCAAGCAGCAGCCAGGCCCGGCTGTTCCGTTGGATATTCAATTGGCGAGTTACCTGATCTGGCCCGCCGGTAAATCCGGCTGTTTTGAATTCAAGTGACTCATCTGCTGTCAGCGAGATAACAGTGATTCGAGAGAGGCACGGCTTGATTCCCCATTCGGACTGCCCTCAATATGGTGCGACCACAAAGGTCATGAAAACACGCGCGGCATTCTAGCCGATCGGTAAATCTGGCGTGGCGAGTGAAGCCAAGTGATCGAGCCGATTGTGTAACGGTACGGTAACATCATTAAGCTGGGATCAAAGCCGCTTTAAGATTACGTTTGTGCGGACAAAAAATAACAGAATGGGAGAATCAAATGCGAGAAGAGTGCGTTATACCACCGGCTGGACACTGGAGCGGAACTGTTCCGCAGGGGCATCGACTCAGAATCATCGATTTGGAAGGTGGCCAGGGGGTTGATTTTCTGTGTTACAACGCAGATCAACATGCAGAGCGCTACCATGCCCCTAATACCCTCAAGGCTGCACTGACCCTCAAACTCGGTGCAGGGCATACGCTCTATTCTGACGAGGCGAGGCCGATATTTTCGATCACCGGCGATACTGTAGGAGGACACGACACGATTGGAGGTTGCTGCAGTCAACACAGCAACCAGCTTTTGTATGGGGTAGAAAACTGTACCGGTTGCCGGGAAAATTTTCTCGCCGCCCTAGCCCCCTACGGAATGGATCGACGTGATATCGTGCCGAACATAAACTTTTTCTGTAATGTGCCTGTTGACACAGAACGCACTCTCGAGCAGACGGTTTTTGTTCCCGGCCATTCTGTGGCAGGCGACTATGTAGAGCTTGAGGCAAAGATGAATGCACTTGCTGTGATTTCCAATTGCCCCCAGGTGAACAATCCGTGTAACGGGGGCAACCCCACCGCGATCAGAATAGTTATTTCATCTTAATATCAGGTTCAGATTCAGTGCATCTGTTAAGATTGTCGACCAGCTTCGGGTGCAGACTAATCAGCGGAGTTGTTTTATCGGCTGTATTGTTTTTATCGGGGTGTATCGAGGGGCCACTCAGATCTGTTGAGGACATCTGTCAGATTTTTTCGGATCGCCCACAGTGGAAGGTGGCTGTAAGGCGAACTGCCGAACGCTGGGGAATACCGCCGGAGATAACAGTGTCGTTCGTCTACCAGGAATCTTCTTTCAAATCGGACGCCCGACCTCCACGGCGGAAATTATTGT
This sequence comes from Gammaproteobacteria bacterium REDSEA-S15_B12, assembly GCA_001629395.1. Lineage (GTDB taxonomy): Bacteria > Pseudomonadota > Gammaproteobacteria > Arenicellales > UBA868 > REDSEA-S09-B13. Next base: position 21,614 of record LUSG01000091.1, read on the forward strand.
GGATCATCCCCTGGAAGCGGCCGACTACGGCATTTGGGTATGCCCAGGCAATCGACTCTACCTGGGCTCGTTACCAGCGTAGTGCTGGCGGCGCTGAAGCTGATCGAACTGACTTTGCTGACGCGGTTGATTTTATCGGTTGGTATAACCAACAGTCATACACGGTCTTGGGATTAAGCCCGAGAGATGCCAGATCTTCCTACCTTGCCTACCATGAAGGTCACGATGGTTACCAGAATAAATCGTATCGTAAAAAGAAATGGCTGTTAAAGGTCGCAGAACAGGTCGCTACACGTGCTGATCGATATCGTAAACAGCTTAAATCCTGTCCGTTGTAGTCCCCGCTGGTCGTTTTTTCCGGGTAAACGTTGAGCCAGTTGGATCAAGTGCAGGATATTCAGGTAAAAACGGGCATACCGTCACGGTGTGGCAGGCCGTAGAATAGCTGTTATGAATCAGGATCAGATTCAAGTATTGCTCGATCAATTGGCGAGTTATGCACTGGATGCGGTCGGTGCGCTCGTTATTCTGCTGGTTGGCTGGTGGATCGCGGGTCGAACTCAATATCTCGTTCGACGTGCCCTGGATCGCGTGCCTCGAATCGATGACACCCTCAAACCATTTCTGTCGTCGTCGGTCCGTTATTTTGTCATTGTCATCACCGTTGTTGCGGTACTCGCGGAATTTGGCGTTCAGACCACCTCAATCATTGCAGTTCTGGGCGCCGCGGGACTTGCAATCGGCCTTGCCCTTCAGGGCACGTTGCAGAACATTGCGGCCGGTATCATGTTGCTGGTTCTCCGGCCGTTCCGCGTTGGAGAGTACATCGATGCCGGCGGTGTATCCGGTACCGTAGACGCGATAAATCTTTTTACCACTGACATGACCACCTACGACGGCATTTACCGCTCAGTGCCCAACGCTGAGTTGTGGAATCGCAATATTCTCAACTACAGTCGTAATCCAACCCGTCGACTGGATATACCAGTCGGTATTGCCTATGAAGACGATGTTGAGCAGGCCCTCGATCTGCTGTTGTCCCACCTGTCTCAGGATACTCGGGTACTGCCTGACCCTGAGCCCCAAGTTCTGGTCACGGGATTGGGTGATTCATCAGTCGATCTTACGCTTCGCTGCTGGACCAGCAGAACCGATTTCTGGCCTCTTCGGTTCGAACTGAACAAAAAAGTCAAACTGTGGTTGGATGCTGCTGGCATCAGCATTCCGTTTCCACAGCGGGACGTACACCTCTATCGTACTTCAGCATCAGATCTGAAGGACTCAGACTGACCGGTAGCTGAGCGGTTACCGGTTTGTAGTCAGTACAGGGCCTGTTGTGACAAATCTCCTTGAGTTACGGTGAATTACCACGCAGACATTAACACCTCGTCGGTGACTGCCGTCGATAGAGAACGGCGTGATGCTGCGGCGGGCATTCAGACGACCGACAGGTTTACCCGTTTCAGTCAACGCAATGACATGTTCAATCGTGCATTCTGGGATGACGAAATCCGCCGTCCAGAGATGATGGAATTTTTTGATTCATACCGAAAGACACCCAGTTTCCGACGTGGTCAAGGGTTCGGCCAGAAAGATTTTGCACTGCGTAATGCTGCTTGGGCGGTTTCAGACGAATTTTCCAGTCGTGGAGAGTCGCAGGGTATTCGGGAAGGTTTCAACGCACCTCTGCAACCCACTGCTCAGGTGGCACCAGAGCAGGTCAAGGTCGAGAGTCGTGGTGACATGACGGCTGAGATCAAGCAGATCGCGAAGTTGTTTGGCGCGGGAATCGTTGGCATAGCCCCGTATGACCCGCGCTGGACATATGCCAACCGGGTAAGCTCGGCCACATTCGAAGAAGACGAAACCGGTTTACCTGAAGGTCTGACATCGGTCGTTGTATTGGGTCACGAGATGGATAGAGCTTTGGTAGGCACCTACCCGTCGGCAGTTGCTGGTGCAGCGACAGGAAATGCCTATTCTGAGGAGACAGCTACGGTGATTCGCTTATCGCAATACATCCGCAATTTAGGCTGGCAAGCGGTTGGTTCGATGAATGACTCAGCGTTGGCGATCCCCTATGCTCTCCAGGCTGGTCTCGGTGAGTATGCCCGTAACCAGCTGGTGATCACGCCGGAGTACGGTCCCAGGGTCAGATTCTCAAAAGTACTGACTGACCTGCCGTTGGTACACGACCAACCCCGACTGCTTGGGGTCCGACGGTTCTGTGATGTTTGTACGCGTTGTATTGATGCCTGCCCGGTTAAAGCATTGCCCAGCGGACCACCCTCAGACGTACAGCCCAACAGATCAGCAATTCAGGGGGTGATCAAGTGGACCTCAGACGCTGAAAAGTGTTTCGGTTTCTGGGCTGATTTGCGCAGTGACTGCGCGATTTGCCTACGGGTTTGTCCCTGGAACAGGGATTTTGGATACTGGTGGAATCGAGTTTGGCGGTGGTTCGCCCGGACGCCGGCCAGGAGGTGGCTGATCAGACTGGAAAATCTCAGCAAGCGCGGAAAGCGCAAACAAAGTACGAACTGGTGGAAGAGGGTCAAGTCGGTTACCCCTCGTTAGGTTTTCTGATTACGGCCTCAATCACTCGCAGAGTCTATAAATGCCTGTTGCCCGCCGCCAGTTTGTGCTTGGCTGGCTGAGACAATGACAGACAAAAGTCCATGTGCGATACCGAATTAACTCGTCAGCGGTTCTGGTTAGGCAGTGCCGCTGCCTTGATGTCAGCCGTTTCGTTCTCGTCCAATGTCGCACTGTCGAAGCTGGCTTATGACGTATCTGTTATTGGCCTCGATTCTTTTTATCCCAGTGGCTCTGTCTATACTCGTTTTCTATACGTATCCGATAATGATCGCCGTTTGGACCTGGCGATCGGGGCGAAGTGATTTTTCTTACTTGGGCCTTTGTGTCATGGTACTGGCCTTCATGGGCTTGATCATTGCCTTGGCTGGATCGGATAATCTGTTGGCGGGCTGGGATGTCAGAATTGGTATTGCACTGGCTCTGATTGCTGCCACCTGCCTGGCGGCTTTACTGCTGTTTAGCGAGCGGGTACTGGAAAGACTGCCAGCAAAGATCATGATGCTTTATATGTTGTTGAGTGCAACGGCTGTAGTGGGTTTTGTGTCCCTGTTTATCGTTGAGTTAACATGGCCGGCGTCCCCGGTGGGCTGGCTGGCGTTGTGCGGCAGCGCTGCCTTATACGTTACAGCCACGCTGTTGTTATTCAAGGCGGTTGACTTGGTGGGTTCCCTGCAGACAGCCATCATTGATAACACCTCTCCCGTATGGGCTATGATTCTAGGGGTCATTGTGCTGGGGCAGTGGCTGAGTGCACAACAGGTGATGGGCGCGAGTGTCACAGTTGTCGCGGTGATGTTACTGCAGTGGATAGCGCGGCCAAGAAAAACTGAGTAGGCACGGTGGACTGATTCTGGGATCTTCTATCTGAACCGGTAGCAGGCCCGGTACCTCGAAACTGGGTTCGATTGGATACTCAACAAATTAGTAGCCATTGGTGGCAAATGTTTTCGCAACCCCAGGTCGCTTGAGCATTTCGGCATAGTTACGTTCGACATTAATGTACCGCTGATTTTCCGGTATGTTTGCAACTGTAGACGAGGACAGTATCCGGACCTGGATTGCCGGATCCCATCCACTAAGCATATTGAGGTAAATGTCGGCTGTGCTGAGGCCACTGTTCAGAAAGAAAGGTCCTTCCGTCAGGCCCAGTGACTGTTCAACAAAGGCCATAATCGTGTCTAGTTTTGATGATGCACGGGATATAACCGCAGCAGATCCCTCGGGCTCATCAGTGTAGAGTGAGCTGTACATTTTTAGCAGTAGGGCCTCCTGTAGGGTGTTGGTGAGGTAAATCATCCATTGTAGATAACGGGAGCGCTCGGGATGATCTAAGGGAGGACTAAGCTGTGTTTGAGAATGCTTGTCAGCCAAATAGATAGAAATAGCAGCGGATTCGATCATGACCTGGTCATCGAATACCAGCGTTGGTATTCGGCCATGTGGGTTGAGCTTCAGGTATTCCGGATCACGTTCGGTGTCTTCTGAAATATCCACTTCGATGAGTTCGTAGGGGGTGCCGGCTTCCTCTAGTACGCACTGAGGCGTGAGACTGGCCGCACCTAGCGAGCCGTATAACGTATACATGGGCTGTTCTCCTTGAGTCACGTCGGTATTATTCCAGGTAAAGGTGATCGGACGTTGAGTTTAGCGCCGGCTGTACAGCGCAGCCAGGCCTGAATTCGAGTGAGCGGTTTTAGGTCCCCCAGTTGGAGCCTGTTCGAATCTGACTCATCCGATCACGATCAATCGTGGTTCAATAGTGGCGCCAGAACCGGCCAAAGGTTATCCAGAATCATAGGTTGTGCAAGAGAGGATGGGGGCAGGCGGTCATCCAGCGTTCGGCCAATTCCGTGTAAACATCACGGAACTTACGGGTGTAGTCCGCACCATAGTTGGAAGGAAGCAGGACACCCACCAGCACTACGTCGCTACCTTCAGCCAGGGAATGGCTGATGATGTAATCTAGATCATCACGAATCGAGACGATCGGCGCTCCTCTCAAGCCATCGTTGGCACCGAGTTCAAGGATCAATATCTTGGGTTGCCACTCTGTGAGCAGTTCCGGCAGTCGATTTCTGCCGCCTGTTGCTGTTTCCCCACTGATGCTGGCATTGATTACGTTGTAGGCATGTCCCTTTTGCGATAATCGTGATCTCAACAGTTCAGGCCAGCTATCGGCCAGCGCAATACCGTAGCCAGCACTGAGACTGTCACCGAGAATCACAATGTTTTGTGCGTTGACCTTTATGGGCAACAATAAAGCGAACAGCACCAGGAATAAACGAAACATGAAACCGATTGTCACTGCGGACGACGTGTCCCGGCAAGTGAAAACACCGGATGGAGAATTGAGCATACTCGATGGAATTACCCTGACAGTCATGCCGGGCGATGCGGTCGCCATCACCGGGCCATCGGGTTCGGGCAAATCCACCTTACTGGCGTTACTGGCAGGTCTGGAGGATCCGACCAGCGGCTTGGTTCATCTCCTCGGTAAAGAGCTCGGCATTTTGAACCAGGATGAAAAAGCAGCACTTCGGGCAGGCAATGTTGGGTTCGTTTTTCAGACCTTTCATCTGCTGGCAGGCTTGAGCGCGATTGAAAACGTTGAGATTGCATTGGAACTCGCCGGTTACGACAACACTCGAGCTGCAGCGGCAGACCTGCTCGATCGCGTGGGGTTGACTGAACGGGTGAACCATTATCCATCACAACTGTCCGGTGGCGAGCAGCAGCGGGTTGCGCTGGCCAGGGCCTTTGTTGTAAATCCGAAGGTGTTGTTTGCTGATGAGCCGACCGGCAATCTTGATGCGGCGAGCAGTGGCCTTATTGCGGATTTGTTTTTCGATCTTCGCCAACAGTTTGGAAGTGCCCTACTGCTGGTGACTCACGATGCTTCGCTGGCTGACCGCTGTGATCGGATCTTGACACTCGGCGTCGGTGGGCGGCTGCAGTCTTGATTGCCGCCAGGGATAGTGTGCTGC
>LUSG01000092.1 GCA_001629395.1 Gammaproteobacteria bacterium REDSEA-S15_B12
GGGTTATTCCATCTGGAGATTGCACCTGAAAACATTTTTATCTCTGACAACGAACAGCTGGCAATCTGCGGGTTCAATACGGACCGGTTCCATTATCCGCCCGCAGATAAGTCAGTGCCATCGGACTATCGTGCTCCGGAGCTATCCACGGCCCGGGGCCGAATTGGCCCATGGACAGACTTCTACGCCCTGGGCTCGGTACTCTACGAATGCCTAACCTGCGCAGCCCCGGTTCCGTCTTCAACCCGCATGGATGCTATCGATCGCGGCATACCTGATCCGATCGTCCCGGCAGTAGAAGCGGGTGTTGGTTACTACTCCGGCAGCTTTTTGGAAATTGTCGACTGGCTTATCACCCTCAAAACTACCGAACGACCTGAAGATACAGAAGTAATATTCAACTGGCTGGACCCCGATGCCAGAAAATCGACTGACGACGATGACACATATTCTGATCCACTTGAACTAAATCTTAAACCAGCTACAAAGGCCACTGGAAGTACAAAAACTCCTCTAGAAACAAAAACCAACAAAAAGCAACGAGCACGGACAGCACCGCCTGCCGCCCTTGATCGTAATAACATTTTTGCCCGACGACACGGCGGAATCAAAAACCAAAGCGAAGGGGTTCGTGCAACCTTACGGGAAAACAGCTCGGACGGAAGTATCAAAACCTCACATGGCGCAACCGCAATCGCGCTGGCCGCACTAAAAAAGTCCGCCGCAAACCTCGCGCCAGGTTCTGAGAATAGCGCTGCCAAACATACCGAACCCCCACACAATGTGTTTGCGGCTAAGTCAACCCAGCCCCGGGATCTGACAACAACAAGCAACGGTCCAACACAGGACGTTGAACCATTGCATGCACCAAGCCGCACAGACGCCCCATCAGCGAAGCAAGAAAGCAGTTTTCAAAAGGCTTTTGACCTGTCTGTAGAACAAACTGTTACCGACGAGCTCCGTAGTGCCGGTGAGATACTCTCTGGTGACAACTTCACACCTGTTGAGGCGGATGACAAACCACTCGACTCCGACCCACCTAGCAAGGGAAAGACCCTGGGCCTAATCGCCGCAGGTGTTCTGGTCTTAATTATTGCCTATTGGTGGCTAAGTCCGCAGAACGCGAATACTGTACCCTCCGCCACACCCGCAAAAATAGAGATCAACACAACATCTGATACGGCCAGTGCAGGTGGTAATCCATCACAACAGAACTCGAATACCTCGAGTGAGGATGGCATGACCGTGTTCACCGGCTCTGCTGACAAACAGAAGGCCGAAAAATTCCGTGAACTAACCGAGATAGCCGCACTGACCGACCCCCACCTTAAAGCAGCTCGAATACACCACCGTGCCGGCCGTTCTTTCGAACCGCAATCGGGTAATGCCTATCAGGAATTCTCGGAAGTGTTGCTACTGGACCCAGATAATCCACAAGCCACGCAAGGCATAAAAAATCTGATTGGCGAGTCAATCAGTGACATTGAATCTCTGATCGATACAGGTGACCTTGGAGCGGCCCGCGACAAACTTGCGTTACTCGCGACAATCAATCAAGCATCAGAGGCTGTCATCGGCGTTCAACAAAAACTAGACCAGATTGAAAAAAATCGACTTGAACAGGTTGCGGCCGCGGCAAAAGCTCACGCAATCGCCGAAGCAACCCGCCAACAACAGATACGGGACCGACACCGCCACATTGAACAACTACTGACCAGGGCTTCGAATGCGTTCGAGAACAACCAGTTCGTCGAACCTCAGGGTGACAATGCCTTAACGCTCTACAGGGCAGTACTCAATCTCGACCCCAATAATCAACGCGCCCGAAATGGCATCGGCAGCATCAGCGAACATTTTCTCCGTCAGGCCAGAAGAGAACTCGCTGCCGGTGAATATGGGATTGCCGAGCAAAACCTGCGGATTGCTGCGGCTATCGAACCACAGAATCAGACAGTACTCCAGTTGCAGCAACAACTTCAGGAGCGCCGGCAACTCGCCGAAAAGCAGCAAAGGCTCCAGGCAGAAGCGGCTGCTAAAAAAGCCGAAGCGGACACCCTGGCTTCTCAACAAGAAATGCTGAACCTCCAGAGCGGACTCACGGCCTACTACGCGGGCGCCTACAGCGAGGCCTACCGCTTTCTTGCGCCCCTGGCTGCCCAAGGGGACCCCAGGGCTCAGGTACGTGTTGCCCGCATGTTGATTACAGCGCGTGGTGTACAACGTGATGAAGGAGAAGCGATTAGACTTTTCTCAATGGCCCTGCAGCAGGTTCAACTTTCTGCCAGTGATGGTAAGGCATGGGCCCAGTCCGACCTGGGTGACTACTTTCATGACGGATGGGTCATAGATAAAGATTATCGGAATGCTGTGTATTGGTACCGTCGTGCGGCCGAACAAGGATATGCCCCGGCACAGAACATTCTCGGATGGCTTTACATGCACGGTCACGGGGTTAACCCTGATGAAGAAATGGCCATCAAGTGGTTTAGACGCGCGGCTGAACAGGGTGACATGACAGCGCTCGATAACCTGAAGGTGCTGGGCAAGGTAGGTGTGGATAGCGGCAGCTAGTGCAACCTGTTAAACATCCTCCCATTGGTCAGGTTTTCGGAAAAAATTCCTACTGGCCAATCGGCCCAGTCCAACTACTCCGCCAACAAGGACCACGTACATGAGAGTAAATATCCCCACAACCGTCGACTGTGCCACGCCAGTGTCATCAATGCCACTGTAAGCGGTCAACCCAATCCCAATGAGAACATGCAGAAGGACCAGATTGACGACGACCGGTCGAACTCCCAGAATCCGCGCAAGTTTGAAAGAAAGAAAGGCGAGCATGATTTCCTAAATCCGATTATTGTCCATACTACCCAAAGGCCCCTCGCCTATCCGCTTTATCAGATTCTCGTAATAGGCCAAAATTCCATTAAAAACAGTCTCTAGATTGGCAGGCGGCTCCCAAATCTTGTCGATCTCCAGATGAGTTAGCTTCCAACCAAACTCAGGTAACGCCACGAAGTAACTTTCCTTTTTCGCATAGAAATAGTCCTTAAATAGCCTGGACACTTCTTCCAATGAAGGACCTTCCATCTCGTATTCACCTGACCTGACGTCGCTTTTCTTCTCCCCACCAAAGGAGTAATAATGAAAATGGACTGAATACTTAATGAGGTATTTTTTCACAAGTTCCGTTTTACCCGCTACAGACCATGATCCAGTGGCCATATTCCCTTACTCTTTGATCCTTGGCCAAATGGCGGAGAGGGTGGGATTCGAACCCACGGTACCTTGCGGTACGCCGCATTTCGAGTGCGGTACATTCGACCGGACTCTGCCACCTCTCCGAAAACAATTCGGAACTAATTATAAGAGATTAAACCTACGGACTATCCTAAAAAAGGGCATCCATGATTTTGGCAGCCTTACATTGATAATGATGTAGTTACCTGTGATCCAAACCTACCAAAGAGTGACCCTTCGGTTTTTTGGGCTTCTTCTTTTCTTTCCTGTGCTTTTTCCTTTCGTTTCCCATCTAAGTTCTCCTCGTACTTTACATCAAGCTTTCCCTGTTCACGGTAACCTCTGCAGGTCTACTGTGACGAAAAGACAACGGCTCACATATTCACTCCATTTATCTGCCGGGTGCGTTATCTTATCACCTGCTTGTTCCCCGAACTGCACAACCATCTCGTTATGACACATATCGATCGCCTGAAGGTCGGCTTTTACGATCAGCTCGATACCTGCTGACTGACTTGAATATCTCTAATTTAAATCTCCGCTAGACAGTCGGCACGCTGAATCACCACAGTTGAGTGAAAACCAACATACTGACCAACTGTCCCCAGAAAATAGTAACGCGAGAAAAAATATACCTGAACACGGGTGGTCTATTAGGTTCTGCGCGACCACTGTTCAATTAAAACATAACCCGTTCAGAACATCGCTTTGAGCCGGCAGTCTTCACATCGGTGCAGTGACTTTAGTCCATTTCCCTGAAACATGCGATGCCCCTTCAGCTTTTCCTCCATTTTGGCCACCATACTCTGTGTCGTGAACGGATTGCCGCAATCTATACAGAGAAAAGGTGGCTCTTCATTGACCGTCCGAACCCGCATTCGTTCTTCACCGTCCAGCAACAAGCGTGCATGCAGTGAAATTGCGCCTTCTGGACAAGCACGTTCACAGATCCCGCATTGAACACAATTCCATTCCAGGAATGTCAATCTGGGCTTGTCCTTATCATCACCCATCGCTCCAGAAGGACAGACTGATACACATCCCATGCACAGCGTGCACGCATCAGTATCGATTTCCACTGTCCCGAAAAGCGAACCGGTTGGAAGATCAATTTGGTTTTTGCTGACATTCGCTGCTTGAATCAGATGATCAAGAGCAAACCGAAGTACCACACGTTTTTCGTCTACCCCGCCATATGTGGCTGCGGCCGTAAGTTCACTGGATGGATCTCCCGCCAGACTGTCCAGTTCGGAGAGATGCTCAACATCTATCAGACGGATGCAAGTACCGGAGTAGCCCAGTCCGTCCAGCAGCACATCCGCCAGCTTGACCTGTGACTCAAGTACGCGCAGTGTGGAAGGTGGTGTACATGCCGTCGTGACGATCACGACTGATCGTGCGCCGTAAGCAAATGCCGACAGCCAGATCTCAATACCTGTTGAACCCGTTTCCTCGATCCGCCAGGGAATAATGTCAGCAGCCACGTTACCCACTGCATCCTCAACAGCACTGCCGGCATGTTCACTGTCATATAGCAATAACACCGCCGCCTTGTCTGTAGCTTCACGGAAACTACTAAGCAGCCGACGTAGACTGTCTAATGTATGGGCCAAGTACGGATAGGCGTAAGTCATTGCACCGGTTGGGCATACCGCAGCGCATGTTCCCATGCCGTGACATAGGTACGGATCGACCAAGATACGTTCTGCCAGAGAAGTGAGCGATCCCGCCGGGCAGGCATCAATACACTGAGTACAGCCAACTATCCCGCGTTCGCCGTGGGCACAGATGTCGGGGTTGTATTGCACGTAACCAGGTTTTTCAAAAGTCCCAACAAGGTCGGGTATATCCGACAATGCCTGATCCAGTCGTGATGAATTCCCAGCTGGTGCAAAATAGCCAGGAGGCAACAATTCGGTCCTAAGCAACGGGTCTCGAGAAAGATCAAGGACTATGTCGATTCCCCCGCCCGCCAAATTTATGACCTTCGCTAACGCTACCTCTCTCTGGCACCGTTCAATAATCACCTCGAAATTACCCAGATGACCGAGTATTTTTTTCGGCTTGCCAGAAATAACAGGGACGTCCTGTCCAGCAACTTGACGCGCCTCATAACCTGCCGATATGAACGACCTATTGTCGATAATGTCCGTCGCGAGTACGAAGCAGGTCACAGACTGGACAAGACTTTCCGCCACCAACAACGCAGAGGTTTCGGGGCCGATGATCAGAATCAGGCCAGTTGAGGTATACGAAACCAATGATGTGGGCTCTGCGCTGCCTTCCAGCCCGTGAAGCAGAGCTGCACGTCGTGCCTGCGCTAATTGATCATCCCCCGACAGGCCAAAACCGAGATAGTCACTGATTACTCTGTCTGAATCAGACATTCGAGTTCGATCCCTTCGCCATCCCTTTCATCACTGCTGATAACCTCACCGGCTGTCAGAACCTCTCCCATCGGACCAAAAAAGGACGACGACTCGGTTAGTGGGCACGAAGATCGAAGGGATAACTCTCTAGATCATCTATATACAACTCGATTTCAAATCTATCCTAAAGATATTGCGTGACACCTTCCTATTCACCAATCAGTGTTGTCCGACCTCGTCAGCATTCTGGTCTCCGCCAATGATCCCACCACTACCGCATGCATGCGAACCACAGTTTGTCATGCAGCGACTTTCGCTCCACAATAACGGGCATTCAAAACCGTGTTGATTTCGGGGTTTTGACGGTTGCAGGATGTAACATAGACGATCACTATACCGATCAAAACAAGGTCACTCAATCGTGGCACAAAGACATGAAGCAATCGCAGACAGATCTTGAACAGCCACCGACAGTCCATCGACCTATTATGTCGAATGAAGGGCTACCAGCAACCCATCCTGTCGAAGCGCGGGACGAGTACGGCGACCCACGCGATCTGCAAATAGCTGGGGAGTTTCCGCTGACCATCAAAGTTGATGGACGTGAAGTCGTGACTTTAATGACGCTGGGCACCCACCCGGAGAAGCTCACACTGGGATATCTACGCAACCAGCGACTTATCGACCACATCGAAGAGATCGCACAAATTAAAGTCGACTGGGAGCGAGAGACCGCTGATGTCATCACAACCCACGGTGAAGGAATCACTAACTTACAAGCAAAACTCTCCAGCCGTATTGTTACCAGTGGCTGTGGCCAGGGTACTGTATTCAGCTGCACACTCGACAAACTCTACGACACTCGCCTGCCTCGTGTTGAGATACTTCAGTCGACTATTTATGCACTACTAAAGACAATCAGTAGTTATAACGAAGTTTATCGTGCCGCTGGCGCAGTACATGGTTGCGCATTATGTAACGGTGCACAGATCCTCTATTTTGTTGAAGACGTCGGTCGACACAATGCCACCGATACTATTGCTGGAGAAATGTGGCTGGAAGGCGTTGACGGAAATGACAAGCTGTTCTACACCACCGGCCGGCTCACATCTGAGATTGTGATGAAAGCTGCTCACATGGGCATTCCCGTTCTGGTGTCCCGTTCCGGAATCACCTACATGGGTATAGAGCTTGCTCAGGATCTCGGTGTAACACTGATTGCACGCGCCAAGGGCCGCCACTTCCTCGTCTACAATGGTGAAAATACGGTGGAGTACGATGACAAACCAGAACGCCTATCAAGCGCAAGGAAGAAAACAGCAGTCTGAACCCTTCAAGCAGGTGTCGCTTGATACCAGCCGTCCGATTCGATCAGATTGATTGGCTCGCCGAACAACGAACTCAGCGACTGACTGGATAATACCGAGTGCTTGTGACCATCAGCAGTAATCTTACCTGTCTTTAACAGAACGACACGCTCGATCTCCGGTGGAATTTCGTGAATATGGTGGGTTACCAGCACCACAGTTCGTCCAGTTAACATCAGCCGACGCAATGTTTTGAGATAACTAAACGTGGCCGTAAGGTCCAGACCACTGGTCGGCTCATCAAGTAAAAGACTATCCGGTTGATTGATCAAGGCACGTCCCAGTAGCAATCGTCTTTGTTGACCAGTCGACAAAGTCTCATAACGTCGCTCTGCCAGATCCTCAATTCCCAATTCATGCAGTGTCACCTGGGCCAACTCCTGTTGGCTCGCATCATATTCCTGGTGGCCCCACACACCAACACTGGCGTAAAAACCCGACAGTACCACCTCAAGCCCGCTTGCCCGACCGGCATACTCGTATTGGAGGTCACTCGAAATAATGCCCAACTGTGTGCGCAGGGACCAGATATCACCTCGTGCCTGCCCCAAAATGCGCACGTACGCACCGTCCCGCTGAACAGGATAGAGTTCCCGGGTAAGCAACTTCAGCAGTGTGGTCTTACCGGCACCATTAGGTCCCAGAATTGCGGTACTAAGCCCCTGCTCCAGAACCAGATCGAGGTGGTCAAATACTTTTGTGACACCTCGAAATACCGTGGCATCGCGTATTTCAATCAAAGGCGGCCTGAATTCGCTCATAAGCTATACCTGTGAAATCAGCCCTAGTCCTGAACTACTCAGCTTAACTTAATCGCGTCTTCTATAGCGACATCGATGCCTGTTGCCGGAACCTGTAACACCACGCGAGCTGTCAGTGTTTCTGTTGCACCGAGCGTACCTGTGCTAATAGCCGGGCGTGCAGCCTGTTCGATCTCACGCCGTGACTGAATACCCACTTTCTTCAAAACCTTTTGCAACTGACTATAAAGGCCTTCTTCATCCATGTTGAATCTCATCTAAACAGCAAAACCAAGACCATAACTCACTCTTTCGGCGAACATTCCGCAGTAAGCATCGTCAAACAATCCGACACCAGGCAGTCCATTCTCTGGTAATTCAGCCAGCACACTGTCCCAAAGCCCGGCACCTCAAAGATCTTTAACCAGATTCGGATGCATCGTGCGGACATCTTCAACTAACGCTACCTGCTCTGCCAGATTTAAACGACGACTGCCTGCTTAAACACGTGCTCACGGCTTGGTAGCACGAATACGGTCGCAGTTACTTCCTACATGGCTATACGAACTGCGACAATTTATGAAGCCGCCTGCGCATCACCCCAATAGTTGAGTTCGATCGTGATTCCATTAGGATCCTCAATAAACACCTGGAATAGGTCCATATTTGTGCACCACAGCGACCCCATCCACATACAACCACGCACCGGGAAACGGGAAATCCGGCCTATCCCCGTCTACCATTCCGAGAATATTGACGTAGAAGTCCCGGGTCTCCTTCAGTTTGACTGTCTGAATTGAACAGTGATCCAAAGAGCTAAGGCTCATAATTTTCCTCCTATTGCCTGTAGACAGCACAAGCATCGACATCCCGGTTAACCAGACGTAAGGGTATTTACCCCGTTCTCATCATAAAGCCAGAATAAATCTCCACAGGCCGCATAGTTACCCTAACCCACGAGGTGCCAATGCAGTGAGCAGGTAACGGAATCATCGCACGCTGCTTCCGCCATCAACCGTAAACACAGTGCCTGTGGTATTGCCGGACAGGTCCGACGCCAGAAATGCAGTAAGATCTGCAATGTGTTGTGGTTCGCCAGGCACAAAAACGGGATCGATCAATTCCTCCCAGCGATTTTCATCACCCAAGCTCTCTTCGGCCTGTGCTTTAAGAATGGTCACCAGCCGCTCGGTTCGGATAAGGCCTGGATTGATTGCCACAACCCGTATTCCGTCGCTTAAGCTGTGGCCACCAAGACCGCGTGTAATCGCCATCAAAGATGCGTTGCCGCCTGCACCTGCAATATATCCGGGACTCGGCCTTTCGCCTGCTGCACCAATGACATTGATAATCACACCATGGCCAGCGTCTCGCATACGAGCATAGGCCAGGCGGCATATATTGATATAGCCAAAGACTTTAAGATCCCATGCCTGCCGCCATGTCGGCTCATCGACCCGGTCAATACTGCCACCAGGTATAGCCCCGGCGTTGTTTACCAGAATGTCCATGGTACCGGAATAGTCCGCAAACAAGCGATCAACATTGCTGCTGACTGATAAATCCAGCGCCGAGTACCCTGCATCCACCCCGTACCTGTCCTTTAGTTCAGAGACGGCTGTTTCGAGCGTTTCCACAGTTCTAGCAACCAAGTGAACATTGACACCTTCTGCTGCAAGTCGCTCCGCAACAGTCCTTCCAATACCCTTGGATGCACCGGTAATCACTGCCGACCGACCACGGATTTCAAGATCCATTTTAGACTCCGCATTAGTTTTTTGGATTTTATGACATACGGAGCAACCTAGGGGTCAGGACATTGCCTGTAAATCGACCTGCCAAAAACACCATACATCAAAAGGGTAGACATTCGACTATCCGATCAGTAACCTGAACCGCTGGAGCAAACTTTCTTGTGAGCCACACCGCCGTTCGTGTTGACTTGATTTCTCGCTGAAGCTGTTACGCTCTCAACACATGTGAAAAGCCTGTCTCAACACCTTTCCGAGCTCGAACCCTTCCGGGCACCTGCTTTACCCCCACGTCAGGCACCCACGATCTATCCTTCACCGGCACTGACTGGCGATCCCCAGGACAATACCTTGAGTACGACCCAGATCAAGAACTGGCATCACCAGGGCTTTTGCCTGGTCGATGGTGTCTGGCCAAACGAACTGATACGTCAGGCGGTGACAGATCTGACCGCTACAGGACTAGAGCCTGGTATGGGACAGGGCAAGGAATTTCCGTCAGACCTTGAATCTCTCAATGAGATTACCCTGCACCCACGCCTCCTACGGCTAATAACACAACTGCTGAATACGGATGAAAGTGGTATTCGACTACAGGAATCGGAGTGCTGGGCCAAGACCAGTACAGTGGGAGGCCCGCCGGCTGATGGCTGGCCCGCCCTGAGTAATTCTGATCAGCGAATGCACATGGACTACCCTAACATGTACCTCACACATCCTCCGCACTGGGAGGCACCTGAATCAGTTGAACTGATTCTGTATTACAGTGACGTTAAGACATGTGGCGGACCCACCCATATCGTGCCCCGGCAAGGCCATGGCGACTGGGCTTACCAATGGCCCTACGCAAATATGCCGGGAGCGGGTCTTCATAAGTTTATCAATGACCGCACAACTGCAGAACGTTTCCTGCGCAACAAAGATCCTGAACTCTATGAATTTCGTAAGCGGTTATACGAGCGGGAAGTCGCAGTAGGTTACTCGCTGGGAACTGCCCTGATTTACCGCCATGATCTATGGCACCGGGGAACACCACTGACGACCGAACGGGAAGTCACACGACATATCCACAGTCTGTCGTTTCGTAAAGCACAATCGGAGTATTGCACCCCGTGGAGCAGTGGTCTGGCACGTGCGTTATATGGGCGCGGTGAAGCGATCCTGACTCGAGCCAGCATTCCCCAACGGTGTGTACTGGGATTCCCAGCACCCGGCCATCCCTATTGGAATCCTGACACTATAGAAGCTGTAAAAGCACGTTATCCCGGCAAAATCGATATGCGTCCCTATGAAGATGCCCTGTCGGAGAAGGTACCCTGATAGATCATCCTGGGCCACCTTGAGATCCTGAAACCATGTCTCCTTGCTGCGTTGTGCTGTCCGTACGGTTCCCGGGTTCTGCACATCTCCCTGATTATGGGCATCTAACATAACCCAGGCGGACTGGACAGAGTCATCCGATAACTGTATATAATTACAGTATTCACATATGCGGTACCGACCCTCAAACCGGTAACAAACCCCATGGTGCAAACATTGACAACTCGACAACTGCAGGTACTGGAATGCATCCAGACATTTTCTCAGCACACCGGTATGCCGCCAACCCGCGCAGAGATCGCAAAACAGCTCGGTTTCCGTTCGGCCAACGCGGCCGAGGAACACCTGCGGGCACTGGCACGCAAGGGGGCAATCGAACTGCGCACCGGAACCTCGCGGGGTATTCGACTGTTGGTACCTACAGGAATACCAGTGATCGGTGAAGTGGCAGCCGGCAGCCCTATCCTTGCCAGTGAACATATTGAAGATCATTACACCCTGCCTAATCGACTTTTCCAGCCCAAAGCGCATTACCTGCTTCGAGTACGGGGCATGAGCATGCGCGATGCCGGCATTCTCAACCATGATCTGCTGGCAGTACACCGTAGCAGGGAAGCCGAAAACGGCCAGATCGTAGTGGCACGACTAGAGGACGAAGTCACTGTAAAGCGGTTCCGTCAGCGTGGCAATGTAGTCACCCTATTACCGCATAATCCTGACTTTGAACCGATTCGGGTAGATTTGAGAAAACACACCTTTACTATTGAGGGTATAGGTGTTGGGGTAATCCGTAATGGCAATCTGCTGTGAGTCTTGAGTCCTGTCTGAATCGGCGGGATATCTGGCGAGGGAACCGATCCACGATCACAACCCGTACCGTAGTGCCAACGGGATTTGATGAATTGGATCAGTGCCTGCCTGGCGGTGGCTGGCCACTGGGCGCAATGACCGAGGTTTTGGTTAAAGGCATCAACCACAGTCCCTTGTGGCTGATAGCACCTGCATTGTCTGTACTGCTGTCTCTTATACACATCT
>LUSG01000093.1 GCA_001629395.1 Gammaproteobacteria bacterium REDSEA-S15_B12
TTGACCGCCCAGATGCTGGAGCTGTTCAGCCTCGGCTCGGTGAGCGTGACGAATCCCTGTGTGGTTGAAGATGCCGACACATCTGGCACCGACTGCTCAGCTGACGGCAACTCTGATGCCGGCGATGAGCCAGGTGGTGGCGGTGACACTGGCGGAAACGACTCCGGTGGCCTTCTGGGAGGGGGTCTCGGCCTCTGATCTCAACGGCGGCGGCCCAGAAAATCGGACTGTCGCCGGAAACATCCCTGAAACCAGAAAAATCATGGCGTTAGCCTCGCCATACGGGGAGGCTTTGTCCAAAAAACATGCGGAGCAAACGCAATGACAACAAAAAACACCATTTTCGCAAAACCAGTTCGACTTGCGGTGGCGGTGCACCTGGCGTGTCTTTCCAGTGCCGCAGTGGCGTTCGATTTCGACATCTATGAGATCGATGCATCCTTGAGCACCACGCTCACAGCGGGCATCGGGGTGCGGCTTGAGGATCAGGACAAATCCCTGATCAGCCAGGGTAACCTCGGTCCGGAATTCGCTTACAGTAATGTTGGTGCGTCGTCCAATAACTTTGATGACGGCAACCTGAACTTCGAGAAAAACGAGCCCTATTCGCAGATTCTGCGGGGCCGATCCGAACTCTTTCTGGACTATGCACCGGACAGTGACACCCTGACACGTGTCGGTGCGCTGGTGCGTGGCACCTACTACTACGACTACGAGCTCAAGAATAACCCGAGGGCTGTTGATCCCGTGGGCCAGCAGCGCGAGCTCAACCCGGAGGCCAAAGACAATGCGGCCGGGGCCGACCTGTTAGACGCCTATGTGTTCACCGACTGGTACTTTGGCGACACCCCGGTTTCGGTTCGCTACGGTCGCCAAGTCGTCAACTGGGGCGAGAGTACCTTTATTCTGGGTGGTATCAACGCAATCAACCCGATCGACGTGCCCGCCTTCCGGGCGCCCGGTGCGGAGCTCAAGGACGTCCTGCTGCCGGTCGAAATGCTCTATACCTCAGTGGGGGTTACCCCGGAAATCAACCTGGAAGCCTTTGTACAAACGGACTGGGAGCCCTTCCGGATTGACGACTGCGGTACCTTCTTTTCGACGGCCGACGTGGCGGCTGATGGCTGCGGACCCGTACTCCTGGCCGGACAGGTGCCCGACTCTCAGGCCCTGGCTGAGGGTTTTGTGTCACCGAGATTGGGAGACAAAGAGCCGGGAGACAAGGATCAATTTGGTGTGGCCGCCCGCTGGTTTGTGACCGATCTGGATGCCGAACTCGGTTTTTATTACACGCGGTATCATAGCCGACTGCCCTACATCAGCGGCGTGGTGAATAACCCGTCCGATGCGGATGAGACCCAGCAGTACGATCCCAGTAAGCCCGATGCCCGGTTTCCGAGTTATTTCATTGAATACCCGAAAGGTATCGACCTTTACGGTGTCAGCATTAATACGACCCTGCCGACTGGCACATCGCTGGGCGCCGAGTATAGCTATCGCCCGAACCTTCCCATTCAGTGGAACACCTTCGAGCTGATCTACGGTGGTCTTCAACAGCGTGGGCCGGATGGGCAGATAGTTAGCAATCTTGAGCGGCGCCGGGCGGAAAAGGGCGGCACCTATGCAGGCACAGCCGTTGAAAGCAATCCACTTTATTGATCGAGTGATGGGGGCGGCACGTTTCATCATTGTTGGTGAAATCGGTGCAACCTATGTCCATGACCTGCCGGGCAAATCCGAGGCGCGGTACGGACGCTCGGGTATCTATGGGTCGGGTCCCGTTCCACTGGATGGTGAGAACTTCACAGGGGATTTCTGCAGCCAGAGCCCGGATCCCAACGACCCGAACAAGCGGCTGAACATCAACCCCACGAACTGCCGCGGTGACGGGTTCACGACATCATTCTCCTGGGGCTACCGCACCCTGTTCGTATGGGATTACCCCAGTGCCTTTGCAGGAGTAAATCTTCGACCAAAGCTCTTCCTGACCCACGACGTTAAGGGCTACGCGCCGGACCCGGGGGGCAACTTCAAGGAAGGCAACAGGTCCGTTGGTCTCGGCCTCGAGGCCACCTATCAGAACGCCTACAAGGCCAACATCAGTTACACCAATTACTTTGGTGGTGACTTCAATGAAACCAATGACCGGGATTTCGTCGCTGCTTCCGTTTCTTATTCCTTCTAACGAACCCAAAAACTGAACAGGAGATGTATTCAATGAACATCATGAGAAATTTTTAGGATATAACTATGTAAAGGATAAACCAGTAGACTTGAAGTGGGCTCAGTCATTAAAAGAAGATGATCCTAAACACCTAGATATAATATATGGGCGACAAAGAGCTGTTTCGAATCGATCAAAGCAACGTAGAGCAGTACGCGGACCATTTGAGCCCCGGCCAGGTGGCCATGATCGACAGGTATGAGAGTTACTTCATTCCGGTTTATCAAAGTCGCCGGACCGCCACCTATCCGGAGGCTGTGCAGAAGCAGACAGTCGAGAACGCCACGAAGGTCGAACTGGTCGAAAGTGGCAACGGGCTGAAGAACTACCAGACGGCAACGCCGTTCCCAATTCCTCAGAACGGTCTGGAAGCCATTTTCAACCACATCACACGCTACCGAGGGGGGTCGTTTACCCGAAATGTGGCTCAGGTTACGCCCCAGCCAAACGGCGATTTCAGCCCGGTAAAGTTCACGGAGTACTTTACCGAGCGGGTCGCTCTGGAGGACTACGACCCCGCTGAAGATCCGAATGTGATGTTCTACTTCAAGCAGGCGATCACGGCGCCTTCTCGCCTCGCCGGTAATGTCCTGCTAGTTCATGAAACCATCAATCAGGTAAAGGAGCCTCGTCGCGCCTGGCTGTATAACTCTGGGCAGCGTCGGGTGCGCCGAGCCCCGAACGTGGCCTATGACGGCCCGGGTACCGCTGCCGATGGACAGCGTACCTCCGATAATCTCGACCTCTATAACGGAGCGCCTGACCGGTATAACTGGGAGCTGATTGGAAAGAAGGAGATGTATATACCGTACAACTCATACCGGCTGGCGGGAGCGGATCTGAGTTATGACGATATCATC
This sequence comes from Gammaproteobacteria bacterium REDSEA-S15_B12, assembly GCA_001629395.1. Classification (GTDB taxonomy): domain Bacteria; phylum Pseudomonadota; class Gammaproteobacteria; order Arenicellales; family UBA868; genus REDSEA-S09-B13. Next base: position 3,085 of record LUSG01000093.1, read on the forward strand.
CAGCCGGGCCATATTGACCAGAGTCTCGCGAGGTACGAACTGCACAGGGTTTGGCATGTAAGGGCCACCCTCAAGGATGGCGAGCGCCATGTTTATGAAGTGCGGGATTTCTATATTGATGAAGATACCTGGCAGATTGCAGTGGCTGATCACTACGACGGCCGTGGAAATCTGTGGCGAGTTGCAGAGGCACATGCGATGCAGATTTATGATGCCAACATTCCCGCGTACGCTTTTGAAACTCTTTATGACCTGCTTTCGGGGCGGTACCTCGTTATGGGACTGACAAACGAGGAGGATACGCCTTACGAATATGGAACTGAGCGAAGCTCTCGGGAATACACCCCTGCTGCGCTGCGCAGAGCCGGCGTTCGGTAATCGCCGGGGAGCAAATGTGGCCCCCGGAGCATAAAAGCTCTGGGGGCAATACAAGAAAGGGAGATGCAATCATGTTTGCAGTTCTTCGCACCGGCCCATTATTCGACGTTAAAAGCCGACTGGTCTTCCGTAGCGGGCAGTGGCTGGTCCGAACCCGTGAAATAGCTGAACTTGGTCCCTATCCATCGCGTCTTCAAGCCATCGAAGCATTGTACCGCCACGTCGCCATTTGCTCGGGCAAGCTAAACGATGCCGAACCAGAAGTGGCCCGAGAATTTGTCGGGCACAGCGTGACCCAATGCACCTCTTCCGACTGTGGTATGTGTGCCGATATGCTCTCGGTTGTACCCCAGTGACCGGATTTTCAGCTGAACGCCTGAATCCCGGTCTGGCCGCGGCCCAGAATCAGGGCGTGGACATCGTGCGTGCCCTCATAGGTGTTCACGGCTTCCAGGTTCATCACATGGCGAATCACGTGGTATTCGTCGGAAATGCCGTTGCCGCCATGCATGTCGCGGGCAACGCGGGCAATATCCAGCGCCTTGCCACAGTTGTTGCGCTTGAGCAGCGAGATGGCATCTGGCGTGACGGTGCCGGCATCCATCATGCGGCCCAGTTGCAGTGCGGCCTGCAGGCCGATGGTGATTTCGGTCTGCATATCTACCAGCTTCTTCTGGATCAGCTGGTTGGCGGCCAGGGGTTTGCCGAACTGCACCCGCTCCAGGGTGTAGTTCCGGGCGGCGTGCCAGCAGAATTCAGCCGCGCCCAGTGAACCCCAGCTAATGCCGAAACGGGCCTTGTTAAGGCAACTGAACGGGCCTTTCAGGCCTTCCACCTCAAGGTGGTTCTCCTCCGGAACGAACACCTCGTCCATGAAGATGGAGCCGGTTTCCGAGGCCCGCAGGGAAAACTTGCCTTCAATCTTCGGGGTGTCGAGGCCCTTGGCGCCCTCACGCTCGATCACAAACCCGTTTACCTTGCCGTCCAGCTTGGCCCAGACCACGCAGACATCGGCAATCGGGGAGTTGGTGATCCAGGTTTTGGAACCGCTCAGCAGGTAGCCGCCGTCCACTTTCTTGGCCCGGGTTTCCATGCCGCCGGGGTCGGACCCGTGATTTGGTTCGGTCAGGCCGAAACAGCCGACGTACTCGCCGGAAGCCAGCTTGGGCAGGATGCGTTTTTTCATCGCTTCCTTGCCGTAGGAATAGATCGGATACATGACCAGAGAGGATTGAACGCTCAGGGCCGAGCGGTAGGCTGAATCCACCCGTTCCACTTCCCGCGCGATCAGGCCGTAGCAGACATGGTTCAGCCCCGGGCCACCGTACTCTTCAGGCAGGGTCGCGCCCAGCATGCCGAGTTCCCCCATCTGGTTGAAGATGGAGCGGTCGAACTTTTCGTGCCGGTTGGCCTCGGTGATACCGGGCATCAGTTGCTCATCACAGAAGCTGCGGATGCTGTCTCGGACCTGACGCTCCGTTTCGTCCAGTTGACCGTCGAAATCGAGCAAATCATTCCAGGGTGCGGAAGCCATTGTGTACTCTCCTGAAAGCGAATATCGAAAGTCCGACGCTAGGGGCGAGGGACCAATCTGTGCTATCTTTGTATCAACGGTGTTTCAT
>LUSG01000094.1 GCA_001629395.1 Gammaproteobacteria bacterium REDSEA-S15_B12
CCTCGGTTGTGACCTTGACGAAAGCCAGGTATTCGCGACTGAACGTTTCTATGCGTGTAATTTTGACACTCGACATAGCTAACCCTGTTGCAAGAAAGACAGCCCTTCAGGAATCAAAAACAATCACGTTACGCAAGGCCTGACCCTCTTTTACTGCCGTTATTGCATCATTGATCCCTTCCAGGGGATAACACTCTGACACCAGTTCGTCGAGTTTCAAACTGCCGTCCAGATAGTATTCGACCAGAGGGGGAATATCGGTATCAAGATGTGTCTGTCCCATCTTGCTGCCGACCAACTGAATCGCGTCGTTTGCGAGATTGAGTGTTTTAAATTGTGCTGTAACGCCTTCGGCAGTCATGCCTACAAGAATCACCATGCCAGCCCGACGCACCAGTGTTAGTGCCTGTTCGACTGCAGTGGCGCTACCCGCTGCAACGAAGACATAGTCTGCACCCCGACCGTCCGTCAACCGTTCAATCTCATCTTTGATGTCACTGTTAACAGGATTGATCCCGTGGGTGGCACCCAACCGCAGCGCGGCCTGTATCTTCTCGTCCACCAGGTCAATCGCAATGTTGACCTTACTGCCACAGATCGCCGCACCCTGTATGCAGTTCAAACCGATACCACCTGTGCCAATAGTCGCCACCGAACTGCCGGGAACAACACGGGCAACATTCTTGACAGCACCGAAAGCTGTGATCACGCCACACGACAGCAGAGCAGCGCTGGTCATCGGTACTGACGTGGGAATCCCCAGTACCTGGGATTCGTGAACCACGACCTGTTCGGCAAATGCACCCGTGCGTAACCCGTGACCGAGAGTTTTGCCGTATCGATCCTGGAGCGGTGAGGTCGTGTCCAGTGGAAATATCGTTTCACAGAGGCTGTGGTGATCTTTGGAACAGTAGTAGCAGTCACCACACGACCGGAGCAGGGTAACCACCACGGTGTCACCCACTGCTACACGTGTCACCCCATTACCGATCTGCTCCACGACACCTGCAGCCTCATGTCCAAATACAGCAGGCAGCGAACCGCCCCATCCTCCATCCATGTAGGTGATATCGCTGTGACAAATTGCGCAGGCGCTCAGCTTGACCCTGACCTCGTACGATTCTGGATCGGCAAGGCCAACCTCCTCCACAGACAAAGGTGCCCCAAATTCCCGACAGACTGCTGCTTTCATATTATCGCCCTATATGTTGACGCGAGCAGGATCAACGACAAACAGTGGTTCGCCAATCTAACCCAGCACAGAAAAACTGCTTTCCGGATTAATCTCCCGCAACCGCGACATCGTTGAAGTATCCAGCACATGATCGACATTGCCCAGCGCAAACTGAAGTGGGACCTGGTCATGATTATTACCGGATTCGCAATAATCAATCAGCGCACTCATAAGCCTGCCCGCAACCGGCGCATTCTTGAACTGGTTGCCACTGGTTCCGCAAGCCATATAGAAACCATCCACGGCACTTCGGTCGTAAATCGGCAACCAGTCCTCAGTAACGTCATACAGATCGACCACTCCACGCATCCGGCTTGGGATCGCAAGCTCCGGAATTCGTTGTCCCAACCTCAATGCCTGAGTTGTCCATTGATCGGTGAAATCTCGACTGAAATCATCTGCGTCTACCCAGTCGTGCGGATCACATTCAGGATCCTCGCTGCCCGCCAGAATATGATTTCCGGTTTCAGGACGGCAATAGACACCGATGTCATTGTCAGAGACCACAAGGCCCCGGTTTTCAAAATCAAAGCCCTGCGGTGCCGGTATGTGGGCGACTTCCTGTCGCAGTGCACGCGTCGTAATTCTCATGTCTTTGTCTGCTGATACCAGCTTGTTTATTTTCGACGAATGTGGCCCGGCAACGTTAACCACGATGGGCGTACTGAACTGCGATCCATCACGCAGTGTGACCCCCTGTATCCGGCCGCTTTTCACAAGAATCGAGGTGACTTCAGAGTTGAATCTGAAAGCCCCGCCGTTTGCTTCTGCTGCCCGCTGAAGATTGTGGGCCGACAGTTGGGGATCTGTCACATAACCCGCCGTGGGAAAATATACACCCCCACCAAGCTCGCCGCCGGTCGGCAGCCCAAACGCTTCATCATCCACTGACTTGGCAGGTGCAAAGCACTTCAGATCGTAGATCGGCAACACCTGTTTGATTTTTTCGACATCCCATAACTCATAAGGGATGCCGAGCGCTTTTGTATTTTGAATAATCTTTTCGAGATAGCCGTTGTCCTTGGTTTTCATCACCAGGCAACCGGTTTCACGAAACCGGGCTAATCCCGAGTCATCCTGGATACCGATATAGTCTGCCCAGTTTTTCCAGTCGAAGTAGCCATCATAGGCGAATGCCGTGCCATCAAGAGTTGAATAATGCACTCGGATGACAGCACAACTGGAGGATGTCGACCCGTACCCGGACGTCGGTAATGCATCGACATTCAGTGTTTTGAGTCCCCGTTTGGCCAGCTCAAACGCCGTAGCACAACCGATTACACCTGCCCCAATAATGATTGCATCATAGGATTTGTTTGACCCCATTCTTCAGATCCCCTCACCGGAGGCAGGCAGACTTGATTGATGCGCTTCCGCTGCCCTGGCCAGTGCATCTGAATCAATCTCGAAGCCAAAGCCTGGACCCGAAAGAATCGGCAAACGACCATCAACCAGACTCAACTCAGGGCTGGAGATCAAGTCGGATGCCAAAGGGTGGTTCATATACTGGTTGCCATCATCCAGATTGGAAATCAGGGAAGCCGCGTGGTTTGCGGCACAGGTGGTAACTCCGGTTTCGTGGAGGCCGTGAATGCACACATTGACACCGGCTGAGCTAAGGACTGCGCAACCCACCACGGCAAGCGTAACCAGCCACCCTATCCGCAGATCGTTAACAGGCATCCTGCCTCTGCAACACCGACGATATTCCGTTGTTGATCAACTTGCTCACGCGTAGTCTGCCGACATTTTACACCGCATAGCCGATGGAAAATCGATTCCCACCCACTGATTACCTGTTACGCTACGCTACCGCTTTCTTGCCGCAGGATTATCGCAGGATCTCATCAGGCTCATTTGATTGAAAACACGAGATCTATTCATTGCTGCCAGTGTACCGCTCATCTGGGGACTGGGCTTTACGATTGCGAAGGCTGGCCTGGCGGAATTTCCACCCTTGTTCCTGATGGGGATGCGGTTTACTCTAGCAGCCCTAGTCCTGATCTGGTTCCTGCCGGTTCCACGAGGGCACCTTAAAGATATATTCTGGATCGCTCTGATCGGCTCATCGATCCAATACGGCCTGACCTTCACCGGCCTGTCCCAAATCGATGCCTCCCTGGCCGTCATTATCGTCCACCTGGAAGTGCCGTTCAGCGTGCTCCTGGCTGCGATCGTACTTCGGGAGCATCCCGGCTATCAGCGATGGCTCGGCATGCTCGTGGCCTTTGTGGGTATCGTGCTGATTGCCGGTCAGCCACAGGTCCGCGGGCAAGGACTCCCGATTCTACTGACTGCAGGCGGGGCAATGACCTGGGCAATTGGACAGCTTATGGTCAAACGACTTCACGGAGCGGTCAGCGGGTTCACACTTATCGGCTGGATTGGAGTTTTTGCCGGGCCTCAGATGTTAGCCGGCTCTTTTCTGATTGAAACAGGTCAGCTTAACGCGATTGGCGCGGCAACCTGGGTAGGCTGGGGTACAGTGTTGTACCTTGGTATCATCATGACCGTAGCAGGTTACGGGATCTGGTTTACGGTGCTTTCCCGGAATCCGATGTCACAGGTCATGCCTGTTTTATTGTTGTTGCCTATATTTACAATCGCGTCCAGTATGTTGTTGCTCGGTGAAAGACCGTCCTGGCTTGTACTTGGCGGCGGGCTGATCGTACTCTCGGGAGTCGCCATAATCGTGTTTGCCCACAAACTGAGATTCAAAAACGTAGAAACGAACCGCTGAATAATATGGCAACATCCAGCGCAACCATTCAGGCCGGTGAAGTCCATGTGTGGTCTTTGAGTTTTTCCGACGCCGAATCCGACATCGCAAACCTGAAACAACTCCTTTCTGACGACGAACAAACCCGTGCAGTCCGCTTCATCTCGGACTGCGATAGGATCCGTTTTACCATTGCCCGCGGTGTACTGCGCCAACTCCTGTCTGCCTATACCGGACACCCAGCCAGATCAATCCAACTGATCTACGGCCGCCATGGCCGGCCGGCCCTGACAGCTTCCCAGGCACACGACATTAACTTTAATCTGTCACATTCAGGAGAACATGCTTTATTCGCACTGTCGCGTGAATGCGATGTTGGTGTCGATATTGAACGTATTCGACCCTACTCACCGGCTTATCGACTGCGTCTGGCCAAGCGGTTTTTTTCTGAGCTGGAATGCTCTGCGATACAAGGGCTGACTGCGTCCAGGGTAGAACAGGCATTCTTTGCCTGCTGGACCCGCAAGGAGGCTTACATCAAAGTACATGGACGGGGCCTGTCACTACCACTGTCACAGTTTTCCGTCAGCGTAAACCCCATGAGCGCACCGCAGCTTCTAGCGACGCCTTGGTGTCCCTCCGACCTCAAACTTACACGGCTGTGGGACCTTGCAGCACCTAGAGGCTACCGCGCCGCTATCGCCCTGAAAACATTTGCTGGTGAACCTGAATTTCGCCTCTTCGACTGGCCAGCTAAGATCAGTCCCGGTTTATGATCGGTCGAAATCATCGTCGAAGCGCTCGATATCGTCTTCGCCAAAATAGCTGCCGGTCTGCACTTCAATAACCTCCAGCATCTCACTTCCAGGATTCTCCAGACGATGGATTGTGCCCGCTGGAATAAATGTGGACTCCTCCGGTTGCAATGTAAATTCTTGGTCACCGCAGGTGACCCGTGCTGTACCACTGACCACAACCCAATGCTCGGACCGGTGCCGGTGCTTTTGTAACGATAAACGAGCTCCGGGCGACACCGTCAAGCGCTTGACCTGAAATCCAGGCCCGTTCTCAAGAGCATCATAACTTCCCCACGGTCGGGAAACCTTACGATGCGTCACATATTGAGGACGATCTTTTTCTTTTAATCTGGCAACAACTTGCTTGACCCGTTCTACATTTTCACGTGCCGACACCAGCAAGGCATCCGGCGTATCGACAATCACTAGATCATCAACTCCCAGCGTGGACACCAGGCGATGTTCTGCATGGACATAGGTATTTCGGGTGTCCTCAATCAACACATCTCCCCGCAAAACGTTACCGTGTTCATCTTTATCACCGATGGCCCACAATGAAGACCAGGACCCTACATCATTCCATCCGGCATTAAGCGACACGACCACAGCTGCCGCTGTGTGTTCCATTACGGCGTAATCGATCGAATTGCTTGGGCATCTGGAAAAAGCCTCTTCTGAGAGTCGTGCAAACTCCTGTTCCCGAACCAGCGACTGATATGCCTCGTGACAGCTGTCATAGATACTCTTACTGTAAGCCTGCAGTGCCTCCAGATAATCTTTTGCACTGAACATGAACATTCCGCTGTTCCACAAATAGTCACCGTCGGCGAGGTATTGACAGGCAGTGTCATGGTCGGGTTTTTCAACAAACTCGTCGACCCTATATAAGTCAGTGAGAAGCTCAGCGCCACGGCGGATATAGCCATATCCAGTTTCTGGAGCACTTGGAGTCACACCAAACAGTGCGAGATGCCCCTTCTTCACACCTTCTGCCGCTTTAGCGACTGCCTGGCCCAGAGCCACGGGGTCCGACACCACATGGTCGGCTGGCAGAACCAGCAACACCGGATCTTCAGCCAGTGTCATCGCTTCTAACGCAGCGATCGCTGCCGCGGGGGCTGTGTTTCGCCCCACAGGTTCAAGAATGATCCCCTGGTGATCAAGATCTAGGATCGAGAGCTGGCCCGCGACACTGAAACGGTGATCTTCGTGGCAGACCAACATCGGAGCAGCCAGGTCGAGACCGGCAAGCCGTATGACCGTATCCTGCAGCAGTGTATTATCACCAGCGACAGACAAAAATTGCTTGGGAACCAACTGGCGCGAAAGCGGCCACAACCGAGTGCCCGATCCACCACAAAGAATAACCGGAATTATTGACATTTTCTAAAGGCTGCCCATAGGGGTCAGATCTAAACCGTCAATTGTACTCACTGGCAAACGCCGAAATCATATTCCGCTAAAACTGTCCAACAACCCATCCACCGTCTGACCTACAAGCAGATAACGGATTTGTTCTGAACTCACAAATCCCTGCATCTGGGCGTTATTCAGAAAGCCGATAAGCTGATCGTAGTAACCTTCGATATTGAGCAGACCACAGGGTTTCTGGTGAAAGCGCAATTGAGCGAAGGTCATAATCTCAAACAACTCCTCCAAAGTGCCAATTCCACCGGGAAGGGCGATAAAACCATCTGACAGTTCCGCCATAAGCGCCTTTCGCTCGTGCATCGAAGCGACAACATGAAGATCTGCCAACCCGGTGTGCGCAATTTCCATATCGATCAGGGACTGTGGTATTACGCCAACTGCCCTACCCCCGGCGTTGATGGCGGCATCAGCAACTGCACCCATCAACCCTACACTGGCACCGCCGTAGACCAGACCCAAATTCCGCTCAGCCAGCGTGCGGCCGAGTCTAGCCGCCTCTACCCTGTAACCTTCACGGGTGCCATTATGAGAACCACAGAATACACAGATACTCTTCAATAATCCCCCTCGCTATTCATATGCCAGCCAAGCCCGCGTACAACAGACAGTGCAGATCCTACGTTTACCCAGGTCCGGCAGTACTTTGTGCAACACCGGTATACACTATACGGTGATGATTCGTCACTACCCGGGCCTGCGCCAGGAATATGCCCCATGAAATTTGACAACGTCCTGCAGACTGTCGGCCGAACACCGGTGGTTCGGCTGAACAGTTTTACCGATTACCTTGCACACGAACTCTGGGTAAAACTGGAAAGCTTCAACCCGGCCGGTTCGGTCAAAGACAGGCCTGCTCTGAACATGATTGAGGATGCCGAACAACGGGGCGCTTTGAATCCTGGCGACACAATTATTGAACCCACTTCCGGCAACACTGGCATTGGGCTCGCCATGGTCGCCGCTGTCAAGGGATACCGGGCGATTTTTGTGATGTCTGAAGACATGAGTGCCGAACGCAAGCAGATACTACTTGCCTATGGTGCAGAACTGGTGCTGACGCCAGCTGACAAAGGCACGGTCGGTGCAATAGAAGAAGCCCGGCGATTATCTGAAGAGAAGGGCTATTTCTTTGTCGGCCAACACTACAACCCAGCCAATCCTGCGGCGCATGAGATTACCGCGAACGAAATCTATGAAGACTTCGGCGAGAAACTCGACGCGATCGTCTGTACCACCGGCACCGGCGGGACTATATCGGGCCTTTCAACCCACCTGAAGAACCGGATTCCCGATCTAATGATCATTGCCACAGAACCCGAGGATTCTCCAATTCTCTCCAAAGGCATCGCCTGCAAACACAAGATCATGGGCACAGCACCGGGATTTATTCCCGATACTCTGGACCAGTCGGCCTACGACGAGATCATACCCGTATCCACTGAAGCGGCCTTTCAATCAGCGCGCCAACTGGCGACTGCCGAAGGCATCTTCTGTGGCATCTCCTGCGGTGCAGCTGTTGCGGGTATGCTCGACTATGCCTCACGAGAAGATGCCCGTGGCGCTGTCTTACTGGCAATTCTCCCGGACACTGGAGAGCGCTACCTCAGTACCGACCTTTGGGCCTAGAAGTCGTGAATCTGTCTACGTCCTCTCTGAACCAGGCGCTAATACCACCGCACGCTGCCAAACCTTTGCCTGGCAGCCTACTCGTCATGAAGCTGATTCAACCTGTCCACTCGCCTTTTGTGTCTCTCCAAATAAATGGGCACGCGCCTCTTCATCGGGTGCCTCGTTTCCCCGACTCGAGCGTGAGTCCTTGAGAAGATCATAACCACGCCGCAGGCCCGGGCGTGTTTTAAGCGCATCGTACCATCTGCGGATTTCGGGGAATTCCTCCAGATCGATCTGCTGACTTTTATAGGTAACGATCCACGGCCAACAGGCCATATCAACGATTGTATATTGACCGCAGATATGTTCTCGCCCTTTCAAGCGCTTGTCTAGTTCTTTAAAAAGCCGCAATACGTTATACCGGTAACGGTCGATCGCATAAGGAATCTTTTGTTTCGCATACAACGCAAAATGACCATGCTGACCCATCATGGGTCCCAACTGCGTGGTCTGCCACAACAGCCACTGCATCACCTCGTAGCGGCCCTGAACATCCAGAGGCAGAAACTGGCCGGATTTCTCAGCGAGGTACATCAATATTGCACCTGATTCAGCCAACGGAAACGAGTCACCGCCACCCAACGGTTCATGATCGACGATCGCGGGCATGCGATGACTGGGGCTGATGCGTTCGAATGCCTCGGTGAACTGTTCCCCCTGACCTATACGCAGCGGAATAACGTTGTAAGGCAGGCCCATCTCTTCCAGAGCAATCGAGATCTTCCACCCATTGGGTGTTGGCCAAAAATAAAAATCAATCATCTACCTGTACTCACGAACTGCAGGTTAACGCCACGCACCATGGTTAGGGATTTCAGGAATTGTCATACTGTTCATCGCCGACCGCCCCCTGTGTGATCAGGTATTCAATCTCAGGTTCGGACAGTCCCATCTCACACAGAACCTCATGGTTATGCTCGCCCAGCCTGGGTGCTCCTTTGGGTAACTCAGGCGGTGATCCTTCGAACCGCGCCGCCACACGTGTCTGACGCAGAGGACCTGCAACAGGATGAAGATTTTCCAGCAGGATCTCACTTGCCAGAACCTGGGGATGCCTAATCACCTGCTGTCGCGAGAGAGCTGGCGCGCAGGGCACATCTTCGCGCTCGAAAATTTCCAGCCAGGCCTGCGTGGTGCGGGTTCTCAGCACGTCCTGAACTACCCCCAGGCGTTCGTTTACGTTCTTATCTCGAAGCTGCGGCGTCTTAAACCGTGGGTCTTCCAATAAGTCAGGCCGATCGAACGCCCGTGTGAGCGAAGCCCATTCCTTGTTGGTCATAGTCGATACGGTCATGTAACCATCTTCAGTCTCGTAAATAAGATCGATAAAACTCGCAGCCGCCTGGCTGGTGACCGGGTTATCAATAAATGTCTGCCCGCCCATATCTGAAGCCCAGAGGAAATTCAGAACCGCATCAAGCATAGACAGTCGCACATGCTGCCCGACCCCTGTTTTTTCTCTAGACAAAAGCGCCGCCGTAACTGCCTGAGACGCATACACAGCAGTAAGCTTGTCGGGCAGGATTGTACGTATAAGCCTCGGGCGCTCGGTATCGGAACCAGCCTGTACCGTCGTCAGTCCTGAAATTGCCTGGATAATCGGGTCGTAGACCGGTTTTTGTGCCAGTGGCCCCCGTTCACCAAATCCTGACATCGAGATATAGACGATCTTCGGTGCGACTTCCAGAATATCGTCATAGCCAATACCCAACCGTTCGACAACCCCAGGTCGGAAGTTCTGGATAAACACGTCAGCCGTAGCAGCAAGACGCTTCAGCGTTTTTTTGCCCTCATCGTGCTTGAGATTCAAGGTGATGGACCGTTTGCTTCTGTTGATATTCAGAAAGCTAGTGGACAACCCCTCGCGATGAGCCCCAACCGAGCGCGTGTGATCGCCCCTTCCGGGTACTTCAACCTTGATCACGTCTGCACCCTGATCTCCCAAAAGAGAGGCTGCCCAGGGCCCAGTCAGCATGGAGGTTAATTCAATAATCCGATAGCCGGTCAGTGGCCCTGCCATACAGGTATCCTCATCGGGTTCACAATTGTTTTCAACGATTTAGACCTGCCCGGACCCCGTGGTGAAAGCGCTCAAGGAGGTACTCATTGAACCATTCCAGAAATTGGTTCTGCAGCAGGGAAACCTCCAAACCAGCGCCTCACCAGACACTGAACTTTTTCAACCGTTTCGATAAATATCGCTATATCCGTTCAATGCCGGTGCACCACCAAGGTGCGAATATAAAATCTTTGATCCATCAGGAAAATGCCGTTTTCTGATAAGGTCGATCATACCTTGCATCGACTTCCCCTCATAGACCGGGTCAGTGATCATTGCTTCTGTTCTAGCGGCTAGTCGAATGGCTTCGTTCGTTTCGTTGCTGGGCACGCCATAGGCCGGATAGGCGTAGTCGGGATTGATGTAGATGTCGTCGTCGGTGATTTCCACTCCCAATTCAATCAGTTCTGCTGTATTCCGTGCGATTTCTGTAACCTGCTTTCTAGTTTTTCCCAGTGTGCCCGAAGCATCAATACCGATAACCCGGTGTGCACGACCATCAGCTTTGAACCCAACGATCATGCCAGCCTGGGTTGATCCGGTCACAACACAAACCACAACATAATCGAACTGAAAACCCAACTCCGCTTCCTGGGCTCTCACCTCATCGGCAAATGCGACGTAACCCAGACCGCCAAATTTGTGTACCGAAGCACCTGCCGGAATCCCGTAGGGTATACCCCCTCCTGCTCGCACTGATTCCATTGCATCCTGCCAGCTTTTTCGTATGCCTATATCGAACCCATCGTCAACGATACGTGAATCAGCTCCCATGAGGCGAGTCAGCAGAATGTTGCCAACGCGATCATATACCGCATCGTCATGCGGCACCCAGCTTTCCTGAACCAGTCTGCATTTCATACCGATTTTTGCAGCTGTTGCAGCAACCATGCGCGTATGGTTGGATTGAACGCCACCAATAGACACCAGCGTATCGGCTCCCGAAGCAAGTGCATCGGGCACAATATATTCCAGTTTCCGTAACTTGTTACCGCCCATCGCAAGACCCGAGTTGCAGTCATCTCGCTTCGCATATATTTCAACTCTGCCCCCACAGGCCTGCGTCAACCTGGGCAGATATTCAATTGGCGTGGTGCCAAATGTCAGCGGATAGCGATCAAATTTCTCAGTTAAATTCATCATGGCCTCGCTTTAAAAAGAATTTCATATGTCAGTTGTCTGTTCGCTCTCAATGCAATACTGGCCGAGGCTCAGTAATGGAACTTGGGTTTAAGTCAAAATAGAATCTAAGTCGGGTCAACAATGTTGTTAACATCGAACTAGATCAAACGAGGCTCAGGTTCGAACAAAACTTCGGACAACTTCAGTTGGCATATCGGCTAGAGTGTAAGTCCAGGGACAGCGTCTACTTCGAAATCAATCACACCGATCTTTGTCTCTACATCCCTTGCACTCGGAACGTCACGAATCCACTCGTAATAAATACCCTTGGTATTGGTGATAGTCACACCGGCCTGTTCCATGCGGCGAAGTCCTGCCAGATGATGCGGCCAGGGAGAGCCTGTGGCATCTTCTATTACACAAACCCTATAGCCCGCATCTACCAGTTCTATCGCAGAATGGGCAATACACACATCGGTTTCCAGCCCAACCAGCACCACATCTCGTTTACCCAATTGTTCCAATGCTTCACGAATGTCATCCTGCCCATGGAGGCTGAAAACCAGCTTGTTGTAAATACTTTGACCCGGCGGTAACAACGCTTTCAGGCTTGGGCACATATCAGCTTTATCGGACACATCCTCTGCAGTCGCAATCATCGGAATAGTCAAAACTGTCGCAACCTGCATCAACCACCCGATACGTGAAACCAGCGTTGATCTTTCGTGCAGCGCCAGTTTGTCGAGGAAGTTATCCTGTACGTCAATAACCACGAGGACACTATTGGAACGTTCAATCAAAGGCATCTCAAGCTCCTGTCAATCTCTGAAACAACAACCAGCCCCCGCTTGTGACGGAAGTTGACCTTCATTGTAACCCTGTATAGTTATAGAACCGATTCAATGGTGGCGTTCTTAGTCTATCCTGATATGACGTGACAACATTAACAAAATAACGGCGTGTGGCGTCACGCGAACACACAGACTCATATCGCAATCCCGTTGCTAGGAAAATAAGCTGATGGCAAAACACATGGTCTGTTTGACTTTCGATTTCGATGTTATGTCGGGGTATATTGCCCGGGGTATGACTACGCCCACCCCTATCTCACGAGGTGAATTCGGGATCGTGGGTGCAAGCCGTATTCTGCCTTTACTGCAGGCTCAGAAGATTCCAACGACCTGGTTCATCCCTGGTTTCACCATCGAAACTTACCCCGAAGCCTGCACCGAAGTTGTCCAGGGTGGCCACGAGATCGGCCATCATGGATGGACGCATGTGCAACCCGCGCTGTTAGATCGGGCACAAGAGGAATCTGAAATGATCCGCGCCAACGACGCCATAGCGCGATTGTGTGGCCAGCGGGCACAAGGCTACCGCTCCCCGGCCTGGGATTTAAGTCCCCATACGCTGGAACTGCTTATCCAGCACGGCTTTTACTATGAAAGTTCCATGATGGGGCATGATTATTCCCCCTATCGGGTACGCCAGGGGGATGTCATCGAATTGCAAAAACCCATGCAGTTTGGTGATAAAACCCCGTTGATCGAAATGCCTGTCAGCTGGTCCCAGGACGACCACCCTCATTTCGAGATGACCGATACCCGACCCGGTCATCGCAACGCAGACAGCGTGATGGAAAACTGGGTTGACGACTTTATTTATATGACCCGCTGCACAGACTGGGGCATTATCACCTATACC
>LUSG01000095.1:0-629 GCA_001629395.1 Gammaproteobacteria bacterium REDSEA-S15_B12
GTCTTTACCCCTCGCTCGCAATACGAGACTGAAGGGGAGCACCAGTCGGATTTCTTTCCAGACCATCGGTAACGTGCTCAAACGGATTAGGCGGTCATTTAAGACTTGTCATGACTTCTTGGGATTAAGAAATCCCATTAATTCGCGTACTTCAGCCACGATCGGACCAGAGAGTTGTGCGGCCCGTTCGGCGCCATCAGCTAGAACCTTGTCTATCTCTCCCGATTCAGCAGTCAGTCGCTTCATTTCATTGCCCACAGGACCTAGCCGTACCACTGCCAAGTCTGCCAGTGCTTTTTTAAATGTACTGAACCCCTGCCCTTGGTATTCCCGGATAACCTGGTCGAGCTCGATATCTTCCAGGGCGGCGTAGATTGAAACCAGATTCAGCGCCTCCGGCCGCTCGGCCAATCCATCGGTAGACTCCGGCAATGGATGGGGATCTGTTCTTGCCTTGCGAATTTTCTGTGCAATCTCATCCGCCCCATCGGTCATATTGATGCGGGAGTAATCCGATTCATCCGATTTACTCATCTTCTTTGTGCCGTCACGAAGGCTCATAACCCTTGTCGCCGAACCAAAGATTTGAGGTTCCGGCAGCGGAAAAAAATCAACCCCGTAGGTTGCGT
>LUSG01000095.1:666-9822 GCA_001629395.1 Gammaproteobacteria bacterium REDSEA-S15_B12
CCGGGTCAGTTCTAGATGCTGCTTTTGGTCTTCACCCACGGGCACATGCGTCGCCTTATACGCCAGAATATCGGCAGCCATCAAGACCGGATAGGCATACAGCCCGACCGACGCCTGTTCCCGGTTTTTTCCGGCTTTTTCCTTGAACTGTGTCATACGATTCAGCCAGCCAAGGCGCGCAACGCAGTTAAACAACCACGACAGTTCGGCATGTTCCGGAACCATCGACTGGTTAAAAATAATGGATCGCGCAGGGTCTATGCCCGAGGCAATGAGGCCGGCAGTCACTTCCCTAGTCGCACGACTCAGCTCTTTTGGATCGTGCGGGGCCGTGACAGCGTGGAGGTCCACCACACAATAAATTGCTTCGAACTCATCCTGGAGCCTGGCCCAGTTCCGAATGGCACCCAAGTAATTGCCGAGATGAAGACTGCCCGTGGGCTGCACACCCGAAAAAATTCTATTTTTGGACATTTGTAGAACTCAATATTCTCTATAACCAGATTCGAAACAGTCGCTACGGGCCAATCAATATTCGCTATGGTGTCGATATTATATGACGACCTTCTATTTCAAACCGGCGCAACAGATCATGATCCCGCTGACCTTTTCCGCTGATGACTCACCAAGACAATCGACCGAACTTGTTTACGCACGGTATTGTCATTTATTTAACATTTACCGGCTCTATAGTCACTGGGCCAAGGAGAAACTTCGATCACCAATGCCTTTAGACCATGACAGACACCATTCTTTCTACACTTGGTTTTCTTGCCGCCACATTTGGCAGCATCCTCGCCTGGCTGTCAGGGTTTGTACGAACGCTCCGGTTTGGTACGGTATTCGATTTCAAGCTGGGTGAGGTCGGATTTGCCCTGGTCATTGCCTGGATACTTTTTCGCCTGCTGCAAATGTTCCTTGATCTATTTCTGGACAGCTGGCGGCGTCCGGCGCATGACTCCACGGACTTAATTCTTGGAAAACTGATCAGCTTGTTGTTTTATGGCACACTCCTGCTCGCGCTGACCGCCGCCAGCGTAACCTATCTGATGTTGCTGATTATTAAAAACCCAGTGGAATCGCTTAGCCAATTCTTTCCGCCCTCTTAAGGCGAAACAGCACCGTTCAATTTTCCGATGAAACTCAGAACCTACGAAGATGACGACAGGGAGGCGCTGATAGCCCTCTGGCAACGCGTATTCCCGGATGATCCACCGCATAACGACCCGAGCGAGATGATCGCCGCTAAGCGGGCTGTAGACGACCTGATATTCGTCGCCCTCGAAGATGATTCGATTGTCGGTGCCGTGATGGCCGGCTATGACGGACACCGCGGATGGCTCTACGCCGTAGCTGTCGATCATGCCCACCGCCGCCACGGAATCGCTCGGCACCTGGTCGCACACGCCCTGGACGCATTACGTCAATTGGGATGCATCAAAGCTAATTTACAGATCAGATCTGACAATTCACAGGTGGTAGCGTTCTATGAATCCCTGGGATTCTGTATCGAAGATCGGATCAGCATGGGACTGAATCTAGGCCGGTCGGCCTGAATCGGCATTTCAAACCCGGTTCAGACCCTAACCGAATTGGGTCCGCAAGTACTTTTTGTCGATCTTACCGACACTTGTTTTCTGAATGGCATCAACAACCTCTATCCGCTCTGGTACAGCCCATTTCGAGATCAAGCCATCCGAGGCTGCCTGTAGAAACTTGCTGCGCACGACTTCCGGATCCAGTTCGCCCTGCCGCGGCACCACCAGGACCAGCGGTCGCTCCCCCCACTTTTCATCTGTTATACCGATCGCTGCCGCCTCACTGACATTGTCGTGCTGGAGCGCGATATCTTCCAGATAGATCGACGAGATCCATTCCCCACCACTTTTGATGACATCCTTTACACGATCAGTCACTTTCAGATAACCGGAAACGTCAAGGTAGCCCAGGTCGCCCGTGTGGAGATACCCGCCACGCCATAACTCTTCGGACTGCTCGGGATCTCTGAAATAGCCCTGCGTCAACCAAGGTGCTCGGGCCACGACTTCACCTGTTGTAACGCCATCATTCGGGAGGTTATTCATTTCCGCATCAACAACCCGAATGTCGACCAAGGGAGCCGGCCGGCCCGACCTGCAGCGTACATCGATCTGCTCTTCTTCTTCACTTTCGGCGTATTCGGCCGACAGTTGGGCGAGGGTCAGTACCGGACCTGTCTCCGACATGCCGTATCCACTGAAGAGATCAATTCCACGGGCACGGGCCTGCACCGCCAATGCCACTGGAAGCGCAGAGCCACCGATCGTCATTTTCCATCCACCGAAATCAACGGTTGCCGCTTCTGGCGCATTCAACACCATGTGCAAAATTGTCGGCACACAATGAGAGAAGGTCACGGACTCTCTCTGGAAAAGATCCAGCAGCTTTCCGGGTTCGTAACGACCCGGATAGATCTGTTTAACCCCGAGTAATGTCGCCAGGTAGGGCACGCCCCAGGCATGGGCATGAAACATCGGTGTCAATGGCATATAGACATCCTGGTCGTGGAACCGCCCTTGCTCTGCCGGGCTTCCCATGGCTAAGCCCTTCCCTAATGTATGCAAGACGATCTGACGATGACTGTAATAAACGCCTTTGGGATTCCCCGTGGTGCCTGTGGTGTAAAAAATAGTGGCGCGTAGATCCTCGTCGAAATCCGCAAAGTCATACACTTCAGGCTGCGTATCAAGCAAAGCTTCATATTCACCCACAAACTGGATTGCCGAATTGGCGTCATCCGCTGACTCAGATATAACCACCCAGTCTTTGACCGTTTCTATCCGCCCTAGAATAGGGGCCATCAGCGGCAAGAATTCTCTGTTGATAAGTACGAGGTCATCTCCGGCATGGTTCATCGTATACAGAACTTGATCGGGTGATAGCCGAATATTGACGGTATGCAACACTGCACCAATCATGGGGATGGCAAAAAAACACTCGAGGTACCGGTGACTGTCCCAGTCGAGCACGGCCACTGTATCCCCTTCCCTCACTCCCAGTGACGTCAGCAAGTTTGCTAAGCGGGCTACTCTTTTCTTGAAGTCCCGATAGGTGTAACGAAGACGGTCCGCATAAACGATTTCCTGATCGGGATGCCTCAACTCGAGGGTGTTCAACAACTGCTTGATCAGCAGTGGATAACTGTAAGCCGAGGGTGTCCGGTAGATCTTATGGTCGCTCATACAACCCTCCAGTTCCCGGGCATTTAGCCCCACGCCGGCTAATCACGTTTTATCATTCTGGCGCCGACGCATAAAATTCACAGCAGTGGACGACAACACGAGTGTATGACTCTGATTGTGCACTTCTGTACGGGTGCGCATTACACCCCGATCCGGTTTACTTTTAGATAATCGGGTCTCAAGGACGATAGCACTGACAAACAATGTATCACCAGGCCGAACTGGAAGATACCAACGCAACTCGTCTAGACCAGGCGACCCCATACTGGACACATCCGACAAAAAATTATCTGCAAATATGCGCATCATCATACTGGCAGTGTGCCAGCCGCTGGCGATAATCCCACCATAAATCGATTCTTTCGCCCGGCTTTCATCGATATGAAAGTACTGTGGGTCGTAGCGAGTCGCAAATTCAACCACCTCGGCGAGTTCAACCTGGACTGAGCCCAGTTCATAGACCCGGCCTGCCTCGTAGTCCTCGAAGTATTTATCTTCACCAGGGCCTGGAAAACTATTGCTCATCGACTAACACCTTTCGGAAAACTCGATCTCGGCTTCTATGTGAGACTCAGCATCTATTTAAGACCGATAGGCGGCTTATGCGTCTGACTTGTGCGTGTCATACCGCAGTCCAATTGTTCGGCGCCAATCAGTAACACCATTCACAAAATGGAAAGGCCGCTTAAAGTTCGGTATCAACCCGGGTCCACCCATCAGCAAGAGATCCCCTGGCTTAAAGTCGATCTCTCTAGATTCATTCCCCTGTCGGTCATCACAGACGCCGAAATAGCCGTCTCCTGTGAGTAGGATGATGGCGATCAAGAAGCCGTAACGCACATGATCTCGATGTGGAGTAATCCCGGCACAGCCCGGCGGGTACCGCTGAACAATCAAATCATTCAGTCGCAATGGATAGCATTCACTGTCAACTTCAGCGCCGGCCAGAGCACTCGTCAACGCCTGCTCAATCAACCGCACAAACTCCCATAAACTGTGGCCACTAGGCACGTCATAGCACAGATCAAAGTCCTGGTAGACAGGTGCATTGTCAGATCCTGTTTTAGCCTTAGCAGGTCGGTATTCAAGCTGATCGACAACCGAAACCAACGCATTTGCCTCCGACACATCAAGGCACGGACAGGCGACAGCGCCCACCCGCGGCAATGTGCTAATGCTACTGGACACCTGCAACAAATCTAATCGCGAAGCCAGGACCGGGATCTTGGTGCTGTTTATGCTCATCTTGGCCCAGATCGAAAATTAACAAACGCCAAAGTGTATTTACGACGCTCGTAGACCACAAGCCTTCAGGCGTCTCAAATCATCTTCGGGACGATAGTTCCCATAGCTTGGTGTGACCTTCGTCAGAAATCAGCGCAATACATCGAAATCCGACCACCATAACCACTTTCAATTCTCATTTTTGTTGCTCAGTCGCCTAAAATACGCACTCCATGCTGCCTGTTACTCGATATCGATACACTGCCGCGAATCACACCGGTCGTGGTAGGCACGGCTATGGGCGGATAATCACATTCCGCACTCGGCACTAAATATTTATGTCCTCTTTTTCCTTGACCTTTCACCGACTCGCTTCGCTGCCATACTTTTACAGCCTGGCTGGAAAACTCCTGCCCTGGGCCGGGGGACTCAGCATGGTTCTGTTTGGGGTTGGTCTGTACATAGGCCTTGCACTGGCACCCACAGATTACGAACAAGGAGACAGCTACCGCATTATCTACGTGCACGTTCCTGCAGCCTGGATGTCGATGCTTGTTTATGTTGTTCTCGCCATTGCCGGTGCCATTGGCCTGGTCTGGCGGTTAAAACTGGCGGAAGTGGTGGCCCGTGCAAGTGCACCTATAGGGGCTTCCTATACGTTCCTTGCCTTAGCGACCGGTTCTATATGGGGCAAGCCCATGTGGGGCACCTGGTGGATCTGGGACGCTAGGCTTACCTCCGAATTAATTCTGCTTTTTCTCTACCTGGGTTATATGGCGCTGCAATCGGCCATCGATGACAGACGTACCGCAGCCCGGGCCGGTGCTGTATTGGCTCTTGTCGGTGTTGTAAATCTTCCGATCATTCACTACTCGGTCGAGTGGTGGAGCACGTTGCACCAAGGCCCCACCGTCTCAAAGTTTAGCTCACCTTCGATCCATCTCTCGATGTTGATTCCACTACTACTGATGGCACTGGCATTTAAAATTCACTTTATCACTGCGGTCCTCGCGCGCATTCGCCCAGAGATTCTGGCCCGTGAACATCGTACGCAATGGGTAGAACAATTGATCTCCCCGCGGCAGTCATGATCGAATTTCTAAACATGGGTGGCTATGGTCTTTATGTCTGGCCTGCTTATCTCATCGTCGCCATCGTGCTCATCCTGAACCTTGTAGTGCCCCTGCGGCATCACCGACGTCTGCTCAGTGAGATTTCACGAAACAAAAATCCCAATGGACCTGACGCGCCGTGACACCCCTGCGCAGACAGCGATTCATTCTCGTTGGTCTACTCGTTCTCGGTGTTTCCGTTGCGCTTGGTCTCGCGCTGCTTGCGCTCAAAGAGAACATTAATCTCTTTTTCAGCCCGACACAGGTCAAGGCTGGCGAGGCACCCCAGCAGGCCAGCTTCCGCTTAGGTGGTATGGTTGTCGAAGGATCGGTTCGGCGCCCTGATGCTGACCTGTCCGTAGAATTCGTGCTGACGGACACCGTCGAACAGGTTACCGTCACCTACAAGGGCTTCCTGCCGGATCTTTTCCGCGAGGGCCAGGGAATTGTCGCTCAAGGTATGCTGAACAGTAATGGCGTCTTTGAAGCAAAACAGGTACTGGCAAAACATGACGAAAACTATATGCCGCCGGAAGTTGCAGATGCGTTAAAGAAAGCCAAAGAGATGGGACTCAAGTGATCGCTGAACTGGGGCTGTTCGCCCTCATCATCGCTTTCTGCACTGCGGTCGTACTCGGTATTGTTCCGCTTTATGGTTCAACGGGGCGGCATAGCCTCTGTATTGCCGTGGCCAGGCCCGCTGCCTGGGTACAACTGGTTTTTGTGACGATCGCCTACGGCTGTCTTACTTACGCCTTTCTGGACAATGATTTCAGTGTGAGCTACGTCGCACATAACTCGAATTCAAAACTACCGCTGCTGTACAAGATCTCCGGTGTCTGGGGCGCACATGAGGGATCGCTGTTGTTATGGGTATTAATCCTTTCGGGTTGGACCGGGGCTGTCACTATTTTCAGTCGCACTGTACCCGAGGATATGGTCGCTAAGGTGCTGAGCATCCTGGGCCTTGTCAGCACCGGCTTCCTGGCTTTTATTTTATTTACCTCCAACCCGTTTGCCCGGCAATTCCCTCCGGTAACTGAAGGACGAGATCTGAACCCACTTCTGCAAGATCCTGGGCTTGCGATCCACCCGCCGATGCTTTATCTCGGGTATGTCGGATTCTCGGTGGTTTTTGCATTTGCAATCGCGGCTTTAATCACCGGACGACTGGACATGGCTTGGGCGCGTTGGTCCCGCCCCTGGACCACCACGGCGTGGTCTTTTCTGACACTGGGTATTGCGCTTGGCAGCTGGTGGGCTTATTACGAACTTGGCTGGGGCGGCTGGTGGTTCTGGGATCCGGTTGAAAATGCGTCTTTTATGCCTTGGCTGATCGGTACCGCCTTAATTCACACACTTGCCGCAACCGAAAAAAGAGGTGTATTTAAAGCCTGGACAGTGCTTCTGGCAATCTTCGCGTTTTCACTGTCATTACTCGGCACATTTCTGGTTCGCTCCGGGGTGCTCACATCGGTACACGCTTTTGCAAGCGATCCTGAGAGGGGACTTTTTATACTCATTTTTCTGATCATCGTAGTCGGTGGCTCACTGACCCTCTATGCCTGGCGCGCACCCGCGATTCGCAGTGTGCCCGGGTTTAACCCTGTGTCGCGTGAGAGTACTTTGTTGATCAACAATGTCCTGCTCGTCACAGCCACCGCGACGGTCTTGCTGGGCACGCTTTATCCACTGTTCATGGATGCGCTTGGGTTGGGAAAGATTTCGGTCGGTCCACCGTATTTCAATACCATTTTCGTTCCGCTAACGGTGCCGCTGGTTGTTGCAATGGGCTTCGGTGCGCTCTGTCGATGGAAAAAAGACACGTTTGCCCGACTTCGAAGCGATCTCGGCATGATGCTTCTGGCGAGTCTGATTGCAGGTGGGATCTGGCCGTTGGCCATGGAGCACTATTCCTTTTCTGCAGCATGCGCCGCAACACTGGGTTGCTGGGCGATTCTTACCGCAATAAGAGGACTGTGGATTCGGGCTACACCCGGGCGTCGCTGGCGGGGCCTTGTACAGACACCCCGGGCCTATTGGGGTATGACACTGGCGCACTCGGGCATCGGCATATTTGTGATTGGGGTTGCATTCACAACCATTTATTCAACAGAAAAAGATCTCAGTATGGTACCAGGTGAACGTATCTCAGTTGGCCCCTATGAGTACCAGTTTGAAGGTGTTCAAAACCTGTCCGGCCCAAACTATGTTACTGAGACTGGCTCGATCATCGTCAGTCGGGATGGTCGCGTTGTAGCCCAACTTTTACCGGAAAAGCGCCGTTATCTGGTTCAGCAGATGCCGATGACCGAAGCTGGTATTCAGGCTGGATTCTGGGGCGATCTTTATGCGTCACTCGGTGAGCGACTTGATAACAACGACCGTTGGGCCGTCAGAGTGCACTACAAGGCTTTTATTCGCTGGATCTGGCTGGGCGCACTGCTAATGGCAGCAGGCGGTCTGCTGGCAGCCACCGATAGACGTTATCGTACGGTCGTGCGTGCGCCTACCCGCAAAGCGACCCCTCAGACAACGCCTGTTCTGACCGGATAACCCATGCGCCTCAGGCTATTAGCTGTCCTATCGACTATTCTTGGCGTTGCTCTACTCTTCAGCGTCGGGCTTACAACGCCCCCGGCCTATGCCGTACTGGAACCGCTCAAATTCGAGTCAAGCAGCCAGGAGTCCCGTTATAAGGCGTTAATCGCGGAGCTTCGATGCCTTGTTTGTCAGAATCAAAATCTCGCAGACTCCAACGCCGACCTTGCGCGTGACCTGCGACTACTGACCTACAACATGATCTTGTCGGGAAGCTCAGATACAGAAATCGTTCAGTTCATGGTGTCTCGCTATGGTGATTTTGTACTCTACCGGCCCCCGTTCAAGCCGAGCACCGCCTTACTCTGGTTTGCTCCCCTGATATTCCTAGCAGGAGGCTGCTTCGTACTGTTTCGAATTCTTCAGAGTCGGAACAATAATAGTCTCTCAAATGTGTCATCGGCACAGCGGGAGAAACTGCGCAAATTGATGCGCGACGATCATTCCACATGATCATATTCACAGCAATCGGGATGGTGATGCTCGCCTCGGCGCTGTGGCTGCTGCTGTGGCCGCTACTGACTCCATCGACTCGTACAATCATACCGCGCCACGAACTCAATGTTCGTATAGCTCAGCAACGACTCGAAGAGATCACAATTGAATTAGAGAACGAGCAACTTTCGGCTGCCGACTTCAATACCGCGCAAACGGATTTGGAAGATTCGCTACTGACTGATATTCGGCCAGAAGAAGAGTCGAAGTCACTAAAGAATTCGGGGCCTTTACCGGTGCTGATCGTCGCCAGCTTGTTTCCGATCACCGTTATTGCACTGTACTTGATCCTCGGGTCACCAAATTACCTCTCTGCTGAAGACCAAACTGCAACAACAACCACAAGCGCAAGATCACCTGACGCTTTACTGGCTGAATTAAAGTTGCGTCTAGAGCAGAACCCAACAGATCGCGCGGGCTGGGCTATTCTTGCCAACGCCATGATGAGTTTAGGCGAGTATGCCCAGGCAGTCGGTGCCTACGCTGTCTCTTATACACATCTG
>LUSG01000096.1 GCA_001629395.1 Gammaproteobacteria bacterium REDSEA-S15_B12
TTTATCGCTGCAGAAATTTTCAAAATTGCACTTGCTGCAGTTACGGTGCCACTGGTCTGGCGAGCCATCCGGCACTGAGCCGGCTGGAGCTCGGGAAAGCAAAGGAGAACGTATGAGAGAGTATCTGCATATTCAGCTTGCAGACCAGAAGGTCGATCGACAGACCTTTACCGGTGAAAAGATCGCCCGGGGAGGGCGCTATTTCATCGCCCGAGAGCTGGTCGAATGCGGCGCCGCCAAGGTTGAGCCGCTGTCGGGCGACAACCCGCTGATCTTCTCGGTCGGGCCTTTTGCGGGGACCAATTTCTCCAATGCGAACCGTGTCAGCGTCGGCTGCCGCAGCCCGCTCACCGGCGGTATCAAGGAAGCAAACGCCGGGGGCACCTTTGGTTTTGCGTTGGGACAGCTCGGTCTTGCGGGTTTTACGCTGCATGGCGCTGCTAGCGAGTGGACCGTCATGCATATCTCGCTTGAGGGTGAAGTCAGTTTTTCTCCGGCCGATGACCTCATGGGACTTTCGAATTTTGAGTGCGCCGCAAAGCTGCACGAGCAATTCGGCAAAAAGGTGAGCCTCGGTATTTGCGGTGCTTGATCTCAACAAGATGCCCAAACTGCACGACCGGAAGAAGGTAATCGGCGCCGTCAAACAATACAACGCGCTTCTCAAGGAAGACGAGATTGCGCAGAACATGAAGTCCTACGGCACTGCTCTGATGGCGGATACCCAGAACTATCTGGGAGGTCTTCCCGTGCGGAATTTCACCAGCGGCCAGCTGGTTGATCCGGACCAGGAAGTCATGCGGATGGGGGGTGAATTTATCCGTGAGCAGAATCTGGAACGCGGCGGCGAAACCGCACACGCCTGCATGCCGGGCTGCACCATCGAGTGCAGCAATGTCTATGTCGATAAGGACGGCAACGAAGTAACGTCCCCTGTTGAATACGAAACACTGGGGTTGATGGGCACCAACTGTGGCTTGAAAGATCCGGATGCCCTCGCCCGTGTGAATTTCATTGCAAACGATCTGGGGGTAGACACTATAGAAACAGGCGCCATGATCGCGGTACTGATGGATGCTGGTCTGGGTAAATTTGGCGATGTTGGGTTTATGGAGGAAGTGCTCGAAGAGATTAGGAAGGGCTCTGAGAACGGAAGACTGTGGGCGCAGGGAACCGGACGGGTTGGGGCACACTACCAACTCGAGAGAGTCCCCGTGATTAAGCAACAGGCGATCAGCGCCTATGACCCACGTGTTGTCGAGGCGACAGGTATTACCATGATGGTCACTGCGCAGGGCGCAGACCATACAGCAGGCAATGTGCCGAAGTTGGATTGTACCGATATGACCGTCGACGAAGTTGTCGCTGCCAGCTTGGAATCTCAGTTAGTAATGGCGAGTTCAGATTCTTTGGGGTTATGTATTTTTGGTCGTGGGGTCACGGATACCAACGTCGAATTCGTAGTCAATGCCATTAACGATGCGCACGGCACGGAATTGACGGAAGAGTTTTACACTGAATTGGGTAAAGAAACACTCGCCCTTGAGTATCAATTTAATCGTGATGCCGGATTTACCGACGCCGATGACGAATTGCCGGCGTTTTTCTACACCGAACCGCTGTCTCCCACCGGCAAGGTCGCCCGTTTCCATGCGCCTGAGGTTAATCGCTCACTGGGCCACTAGCAAAGAACGTAACGGTAACAATCCAGGACTCGTTTTCAGATACCTACGATGGGTTGTATGCGGGAGCCGTCGCTGAATCTCGAAAATCTAAACGGAGTTGGATCAACGAGGGGCTCAGATGCGGTAGCAACATCTGCGGCCAATTGACCTGCGGCGGGACCGATGCCAAATCCATGTCCCGACAGCCCTGTTGCCAGAAAGAAGCCCGGCAGGTTGTCGACAGGAGAAATGACAGGTACGGCGTCGGGTGTAGCATCAATCAGTCCTCCCCAACTCTCCATGATTTCAATATCCTGAAATGCCGGGAAAGCATGAGTGAGATTTCGCTTACTTTTTTCCAGTGTGCTCTTGATTGGCATCGGGTCCAGGGTTCGGATATGTTCGAAAGGGCTCTGTTCATCGAGGGCCCATCTTTTTTTCCGCTGCCACTCGGTTTTAAAGCGATTCGTCCAGGTGGGACGTAGAATTTTTCGTGCCATCCAAGCCAGTGGCAGAAAGTCTTTCAGGAAACGAAAAGAATCCGGCACGATATCGAAACTGGAAATACTCCCGTGGGAAACTGTATAGCCTCCGTCCAATCGCTTTCGAATAGCGAATCCCGCACCACTCACTGATCTTTCAGGTGCTTCGTTCAGCGGTGCAGTACGAAAAACAGATCCTATTGTCATCAGCAAAGGCAGACGTAGGTCCAGGCTTCGGCAAAACGTGCTGGACCAGGCACCACCAGCCAGAATGACAATACTGCACTGCACTGAACCATTTTCAGTGACGACGGCCGATATCCGTCCGCCGCTTGTTTCTACACCGCGTACGGCAGTGTTCGTGAAAATTTTTGCGCCCAGCCGTTGTGCTGCCCGAGCTATGGCAGGTGCTGCAATGGTTGGTTCCGCTCTTCCGTCGGTCGGCGTATAGAGTCCGCCAGCCCAATGTTTGTTTGATCCAGGAAGCAGGTCATTAATTTCTTTACTGGAGACCATCCGGGACTCGACGCCGTATGCGAGGCCATGCTGTAGCCATGCTTCACGGTCTGTAACATCCTTGGGCGTGTTGGCTAAATAAAGAATTCCGCATTGCCTGAATCCAACGTCACACCCAGTGCGTTGGTGAATCTTGCGCCATAGTGCGAGCGACTCGATGATTAATGGTAGTTCGCGTGGATCCCGGCCTTGCTGGCGGCACCAGCCCCAGTTTCGCGACGATTGTTCACCCGCAATATGCCCTTTTTCGAATAAAGCAACAGGTATTCCACGTTCTGCCAGTGTCAGGGCAGCTGAAACACCGATAATACCGCCGCCAATGATAGCGACTTCAGTTTCATTGGGCAGTTGTTGGTCGGAGGGTACTGGGTCTACCAGGGGAGGCAATGTCGGCGTTCCATTAAAGCAAGATGACACAGATTTTACCTTACTGTGTTCCTTTCAGTATGATAGCGAGCGTTATAAGGGAATCATTGGCAGTGTTTGTGATGTGAGTCAATTCCGTGACGACTTCTGTGCAATAGATAGGCTGATTACACCAATCAAGGCCAGTGTGCCGGTAACTTTAATCAGGGTGTCGTAGTCGCTAACACTCCATATGAGGCTCGAGAGGCCTGGCCCAAACGCAAAACCGAGCATGTGGGCAATGGATACCATGGCTGAGATTGCGCCGAAGTTTGCACTGCCTAACAGGTCGGCTGTGACAGTCGGTTTGGCAATACTGCCAATTCCTGCAGACCCACCTTGGAGACACACGAACAGACAAAGAATGATTGTTGCTGTACCGGCGAAAGCCAGATTGACACTGGCAAGCGACAATCCGATAAAAGAACATGTAGAAATAAGCAGCATCGATAGGCGGCGTTCTACCGTGATAAGAACAAGCCGGCCCAGTACCTGAGCCGCCCCAATGGATGACGCCGCGATCACTGCATAATTTGTTGAGACGCCCCGGCTGTCCAGCAGGGGCAATATATGACTGATGACCATACTGTGATTCAGTGAGAAACAGGCAAATGCGACAACCAGGCACCAGAAGGTTGGAGACCTCAGTAATGGCGTGATAATTATCACGAGGGGCGTCGGGGTGGAGAACGTTTCTGAGCAGGTGGTGTAGACGTGCCGTACCAGAACAGCGGAACTGCGAGTCCACAGATTAGAACTGAAAAAACCCACACCGCTGCTTGCCAATGTATGTTGTTGGAGATGACGCTGGACAGCGGAAAGCACAAAGTCCCGGCAAACCCGGCAACTAGGGTGATCATGATGATGGGCCGTTTTGACTTGGGGTAATAAACGTGTGTCAGAAAGGCAAAACAGGGCTCGTACAGGCAGCCCGCCATGGTAAACCCAATCAACAACCAGATCAGATAAAACTGCCAGAGGTGCTGCAGCAGCGGTAACATTGCGATCAGTAAACCACCCGTGAAAGCACTCACAGTCATTAAGGTCCGACCATGTCCCCGGTCGATCAAGCGGCCAGCAAAAACGCCTGTCGCTGCGGAGATAATCAGTGCACCGGTAAATCCAAAAGTGAGTTCGACCCGAGACCAGCCGAAGTAAGCTTCCCAGCGCATCAGCATTGCCGGGAACAGATAAAAGATGCCAGCCCAAGCAATAGTTTCAGCTATGGCTAGGCTCCAGACCTTGGGATTCTTCCACACGTTGATTTGGTTGGTTGTATCAATTTGTGTAATTGTAGTCCTGAGCAGGTAGCTGATGTACAGTCTGTGCCGGAGTGACTATGCTGGCTGAGCACGCATGGGAGAGTTGCAAACTGAATGTTTTGACAGAGGCAAAAGGTCATTCGGTCAAGGCTGAATGACAAAAGGACTATCGTTTATGACAGTGAATCATATCCAGTCACACTCCGGAGATTATCGAGGCTATGATATTCGACCATCGACTGAGATTAACGAAGAGCTTGTCCGGGTAGGGCCTGGCACACCTTGCGGCGAATACCTGCGCCGATTCTGGCATCCCTTTTTTCTATCCTCTGAACTCGGAGAACGCCCCGTCGTCATCAGAATCTTGGGCGAAGAGTTGGTGCTGTTCAGAGACAAATCCGGACGCTTAGGGCTTGTCCATAAGCGCTGTCCACATCGCCAAGCATCGCTTGAGTTTGGGCGTTGTGAGGACAAGGGCATACGATGCTGTTATCACGGCTGGCAATTTGATATCGATGGCAGCCTTCTGGATGCCCCAGGCGAGTCGCTAACGCTTAACCGACGTCTGAAAGACAGAGTGCGACTCGGCGCTTACCCAACAGTCGAGTATCAAGGATTAATTTTCGCTTACCTCGGACCACCGACTCAGCAGCCCGAATTTCCAATCTTTGATGCCATGACATTCGAAAAAATGGAGCGTGTGCCCTATGCAGCACCTTTTCGTTGCAATTGGCTTCAAGTTCTCGATGCAATCCTGGATCCTCTGCATACGAGCTTTCTGCATTCTTCAATTGGCCGTGTCCAGTTTTCCGAAGGTTTTGGCGAAGTAGGGCAAATAGACATCTTTGATCGGGACGCGTGGTTGCTGGGTGTAAATACTCGGCGGGTAGGCGATAACGTTTGGCTGCGTGTCAATGAATTGGTGCTACCCAACTTTACTCAGGCAGGCAGTGCATTCGCAGCGGACGGTACAGAGGTGCGTTACTATGGTCGCAGTTCATTTACACGCTGGGTTGTTCCACTGGATGACGAAAACACCACCTGCTTCGCCTGGGCGAATTTCGGGCAACGCGGTGACCCGCCGGAGTGGAACACACCGGAAGGCCCGGAACTTATCGAGCAGGGTGAGGTGTTTGACCGTTCATATGAAGAAAAGCAGAGATCTCCGGCTGATGTTGAGGCAGTAGAAGGAATGGGCCCGATCACAGTCCATGCCAATGAAAACCTAGTCGTCAGTGACAAAGGTGTTGCCGTAATGCGCAAACGACTTCTCGATGAGATCAAAAAGATCAGCAATGGAGGACAGCCGTTAAGGGCTAACAAGAACTCAGAAGGTGTCGTGCCTACTTATGGTGGTGATACGGTGTTGACGATGCCTCGTCAGAGTTCAGACGATGAGGCAACACTTCTGAGTCGTTTGGCGCACGCATTTATGGCAATTCAGTTCGATACTTCTGATGAATCCGACCTCGATCGGCAAGCAGAAGTTATTGAAGAACTCCAGCGGCTAGAACAATCAGGGCTAGGCGAGTTCGTTAACGGCCAGTGACAAATCATTATTCCAAAGCAATAAGAGTGCATTATGTGTAGCGACAAACTGCGTGTACATGTTAAGAATAATCACGCGTCGCCGGAAACGTTTCCGTCTACAAAAGAGGGCGAGGCGGTTTTCACCATAACTCAAGCAAGGTTTCAGGCAGCGTGCGATAAGTATCCTGATATAGCCGGACAGATTGAGGTGTTTATAGACTGGGATCTCGATCGATTTTCAGAATCAATGCAATCGGCGGATGTGCTTGTGACTTGGGATCTACCTACTCACGACCTGGCCAGGGTTGCGCCCAATCTCCAGTGGATCCATATCATTGGTGCAGGGGTCGAACACCTGTGCCCGATGAATTGGCTTCCGGACGGCGTTACAGTCGTCAACAATCGAGGTACTCATGCCGCAAAAGGCGGTGAATTCGGTCTGATGGCCGTCCTGATGCTCCACAGCCGTTTGCCCACAATCATCAATAACCAAAATATCGCCGCTTGGAGTTCGTTGTTTTCCGGCTCAATCGTCGATAAGACCGTAGTGGTCATCGGTATTGGGCATATCGGTGCGTCTATCGCCCGCCGCTGCAAGATGCTGGAAATGAACGTCATTGGAATAAGTCGTCACGGTCGACCGGTGTCTGGCATCGATTCTGTGCTTACCTCTAAGGATTTGGATTCGGTGTTACCGGTTGCGGATTTTGTGGTCCTAGCGGCGCCCCTCACCGTTGAGACTAGGAACCTCTTCGATCGTCGTCGGCAGGCTTTGACTAAACCCGGCGCGGGTATCGTTAACATCGGCAGAGCAGCGACCATGGATTACCGGGCACTGGTCGAAAACTTACAATCCGGCCATTTTTCAGGCGCTATTCTTGATGTCTTTGATGAGGAGCCTCTACCTGAGGGCTCTAGCCTGTGGCATACACCCAATCTTATCGTGACGCCACATATTTCAGCCGATGATGGAAACACGTACGTCGAAATGACACTGGATCTGGTATTTGCAAATTTGGAAAGGCATCTAGACGGTAAACCGCTGAATAACGTCGTCGATCCAGTGTTGGGTTACTGAGGACCGCAGGCCTACCGACTGATGTCACGTAAACAACTGAGTTACGGAAGCACCTTGCCTGGGTTCATGATATTGAAAGGATCAACGGCTTGTTTTATTGCGCGCATAACCGACAGCCCAGCTGGATCTTTATACGAAGACATTTCTTCAAGTTTAAGTAGGCCGATACCATGTTCGGCACTAAATGACCCGCCGTATTCGTGAACTAAATTGAAAATCAGTTCATCAAACTCGGGCAAGCGAGCTCGAAAAACTGTACCGTCGACATCATCGGGCTGGAATAGACTTAAATGAATGTTTCCGTCACCAACGTGGCCAAAGGCGTAGGGACGAATTCCTGTCATTTTCGACTGAGCAAGCATGCCGGCTCGTTCTATAAATTCAGGAACTTGTGAGATCTTTACGGATACATCGTAGGTGTAGCGCTCTCCGGCCATCTGCTGTGCCTCGACCAAACCTTCTCGGATTTTCCAGATCTGTGTCGTCTGTGTTTCACTGGCTGAAATGACAGCATCGCTAATGATTTCATTGTCCAGAGCGTTCGCCAGCGTATTTTCTAATGCCAGGCGTAGATCGGTACCATTAGCGGCACTGCTGTAAACCATGATGATGTGCCAGTCGCTGGAAGTCGACAAGGGGTTTCGGCAGCCTGGCACGTGTTTTTCCGCCAGTTCTATGCCGAGTTTTGGGATGAGTTCAAAGCTGGACAGCGTTCCGCCGCTGTCGATTCGCGCAGCTGTCAGCAATTCAAGACAGGAGTCTAGGTCTTTCAAGGCCACGAACGCGGTTTCGACCTGGCGTGGCTGGGGGTAAAGTTTGAGGACAGCTGCGGTGATGATGCCCAGGGTTCCTTCAGAACCTACCAGCAGATTGCGTAGATCGTAGCCCGTATTATTCTTTCTCAGTTCGTTCAGATCGCTCCAAATCTGTCCGTCTGGTAGTACGGCTTGAAGGCCTAAGACTTGTTCGCGGGCATTGCCATAGCGCAGCACGTTGATGCCGCCAGCATTTGTCGACAGGTTCCCACCGATTTGGCAA
Organism: Gammaproteobacteria bacterium REDSEA-S15_B12; assembly: GCA_001629395.1. GTDB lineage: Bacteria > Pseudomonadota > Gammaproteobacteria > Arenicellales > UBA868 > REDSEA-S09-B13. Next base: position 7,976 of record LUSG01000096.1, read on the forward strand.
CTGCCTTCTGCACCTAGGCTCAGGGGAAAATAGCGCTCGATGTTACTTGCCGCCTGTTGGATATCAGCGAGGATGCAGCCGGCTTCTACAGTCATAGTGTCATTAATCGGATCAACGTCAGTAATCCGATTTAACCGCCTGAGGTTTAATATAATCTGTCCTGTCTTTGAGACTGCACCGCCGCACAGGCCTGTGTTGCCGCCCTGCGGCACAATCGGTATATTGCTGTCGGCACATATTTTCACAACTGAAGCAACTTCGGATGAGTTAGCTGGTAGGACGACAGCATCGGCCTCACCAGTATAGTTACCCCGTCGCTCTTCCAGATATTCAGCCATCACATCGGTTTGGCTCAAGACATATTTCGCCCCAACGATTCTGGAGATATCGCTCAGAAAGTTCTGAATATTGATGGTTGGCAAGGGTCTGATTTAGGAGCGGCTGTGAATCGATAAGCCAGGTAATTATAGTCAGGTTATACGGATGTCTGTCACGGTCTTCCAAATTAAGTTAAATTGCAGGATTAAGGCATGTGGGTCGGCTACAAACACTGTGGAGGTACAATGTAAATGCGCTTGGTAATCCGGATATTTTTGATTGATCTTCAGCAGGCGACAACACATGAATAAGCCTATTCTCTATAGTGCCTGCCCGCATGATTGTCCATCCACGTGCGCACTGGAGGTTGAGTTGGATCAGGAAGGTCGTATCGACCGTGTACGCGGAGCCATCGAGAATTCTTACACCAACGGGGTCATCTGCAGCAAGGTCGCACGCTACAGCGAACGCATTCATCATCCTGATCGCCTGACAACGCCTTTGCGACGCAAGGGGGACAAACAATCGGGAGATTTTGAATCGATCAGCTGGGAAAACGCACTTGATGAGACAGCAGAGCGACTATTGAAAGCGGAGCAACTCTACGGTTCAGAAACCGTGTGGCCGTATTTCTTTGCCGGAACTATGGGGTTGGTCATGCGCGACGGGATCAATCGATTACGTCACGCAAAGCGTTACTCCGGTCAACACAAGACTATCTGTACAACACCTTCATTCAATGGCTTCATTGCGGGTACTGGGAAACTGGCCGGAGTTGACCCGCGGGAGATGGCAGACTCTGACCAGGTGATTTTATGGGGTACGAATGCTGCCAGTACTCAGGTCAATGTGATGAGGCATGTGCTTAAAGGTCGGCAGCAACGTGGCGCCCAGGTACAGATGGTGCTCTGGCTTGCGGCATTATGCATGTGTTGTTCAGGGATGGCCTTGCCAATTGGGAGTTTCTGAGTCAGTACACCGATGACCCTGAAGGATTAGAACAACACCTTCAATCCAGAACACCTGAATGGGCTTCGGCGATCTGTGGTGTCGATGTAAAGACCATAGAGAAGTTTGCTCGTATGATTGGGGCCACACCTAGAACCTATTTTCGGTTGGGCTACGGCTTTGCGCGACAACGCAACGGTGCGTTTAACATGCATGCCGTTACTTCAATCGCTGCCGTCGCGGGTTCCTGGCTGAATCCAGGCGGTGGTGCATTGCACAATAACGGGGATATTTATCACTGGGATAAAACCCTGATTGAGGGACTTGATGTGTGTGACCCTGACATACGCGTTCTTGATCAGTCCCGGATTGGCGCGATACTTAGCGGTGACAATCAGACGCTCAATGACGGCCCACCGGTCACCGCGCTGTTTATTCAAAACACCAATCCAATGTCAGTTGCTCCAGACCTGAACAAGGTGCACGAGGGATTTCTGCGTGAAGACCTATTTGTTTGTGTCCACGAGCAGTTTATGACAGAGACCGCTATGGTGGCTGATATCGTACTACCGGCGACGATGTTTCTGGAACACGATGACGTATACCAGGGTGGTGGTCACCAGCACATTATTCTGGGACCGAAAATTATTGACCCCCCAGACGACTGCCGTTCAAATCACGATGTAATCGGTGAGCTTGCTGATCGCGTTGGCGCTGAACATCCGGGATTTCAAATGACATCTCGCGAAATAATCGATCAAACTTTGCAGATCTCCGGTTGGGGTACACTGGAGCATCTTGAAAGCGTGCATTGGATTGACTGCCAGCCGGAATTTGATGAATCCCATTATGTGAAGGGGTTTGCACACAAGGATAAAAAATATCATTTCTCGCCCAACTGGTCTGAACTCGAGCCGCAGGGTTTTGGCCCGGTAGACAGTGTTCTCCCGAAATTTCCTGATCATGTGCCGGTGATCGAGGAATCGACCGCTGATATGCCTTTTCGAATGGTGACCGCACCAGCGCGCCACTACCTAAACTCTTCGTTTAATGAAACGCCCACTTCAATACGACGGGAAAAACAGCCCACTGTTATGCTCCATCCGGACGACGTGGATTCACTCGGCGTACACAATGGGGACGAGGTGCGGATCGGTAATTCGCGAGGCGAACTGACGATTGTTGTTGAGCAGTTTGAGGGAGTGCAAAAGGGTGTGGTCATTGTTGAAAGTATCTGGCCAAACAATGCCTTCAAAGAGGGCAAGGGCATCAATGTCTTGACGGGTGCTGACCCAATTGCGCCAAACGGTGGTGCGGCGTTCCATGATAATCGTATATGGATTCGTCCGCTTTGAGGGCTAATCACCCACCGAACCTGCAAAGGAGAGAAAAATGACAATCAAGAGCCAAACGTTGTCTTACACCGCCGACGAAGATGAGCTAAAGGGATACCTGACCTATGACGATAAAAATCAAAGCCCAAGGCCTGGCGTGATGGTTATTCACGAATGGTGGGGCTTGGATGACTACATCCGCACGCGCACGGATAGGCTGGCCGAGCTTGGGTATGCCGCATTGGCGATCGACATGTACGGTAATGGGGCGACTGCGGATAGTCCGGATGAAGCCGGTGCAATGATGAATGCGGTACTGGGTAATATGGAAACTGGAACATCCCGACTGCGAACTGCCTATGAAGTTTTGTGTGGCCAGTCGGTAGTCGACGAAACACGCACGGGCGCGATCGGTTATTGTTTTGGCGGCGCTATGGTTCTTCATATGGCTAGAATTGGCATGCCGCTTAAAGCAGTAGTCAGTTTCCATGGAGCGCTGGGGTCATTCCATACCCCAACACCAGGAGGGATTAAATCCAGAATTTTGGTTTGCCATGGTGCTAACGATAGTTTGGTCCCGGATAGTGATATCGAGTCGTTCAACGCGGAGATGGCGACTGCTCAAGCGGATGTTAAGTTCGAATCCTACGAGGGCGCTCTACACGGGTTTACCAACCCAGAGGCTACGGAACGCGGACAAAGCTACGGCCTGCCCCTGGCCTATGATAAACGTGCTGATGAGGCGTCATGGTCTGAGATGACGACTCTATTCAACGAGGTGTTCTGACTTATCTACCCAGTTGGCTAGAGCCGCTCTTGCTGGGGCCGACCTGACAGCAGGGTGTTGGATCACGCCGATCTGAGTCGCTCAGACCTACACCGTTCCGTTTTGGGGTTGGCCGATTTGAGAGGTGCCGGCCTATCGTACGCAGATCTCAATCATTCGGAACTTGAACGAACTGACTTAACCAGGGCGCTGTGGATTATGCTGGTCTGGGTCGTAATTGCCGGTAGCGAATGTTCAAGAAGCCGATAATCACGAGGTTAACTATGTTGGCCCCAACACCCACGAGGAATGCATAAGCGTAGTGGCCGTTTAGATCAAAAAACTGCCCGCCAATCCAGCTTCCAAGTGCCATGCCGATGGTCCCAAACAACAGGACAATACCAACTCGCATACCGATGCTTGTAGGAGGTAGCAGATGGCGCATAATGATCGTATAAGCTGGAACAATACCGCCAAAGGCAAAGCCGAAAAACATTCCGACCAGGTAAAGCTGAGTAATATCCTGAGCGAGAGCAAATAGAAAAACAGCAAATGCCTGGAGGAATGAGCCTATAAACAGAGTCAATAGTCCACCGATGCGATCAGATATCCAGCCCCAGGCTAAGCGGCTTACGATCGAGCACGCAAGGGTAAGGGCCACAACCTCAGCACCCTGCACCCGGGTAAAGCCGAGATCGGTCACGTGGGATACCAGATGAACCGTTGGGATCGCCATAGAAATACAACAACCCACAATGGCAACGGACAGCAGACCTACGATTAGGTTGGACGACATTCCAAGTGCATTGACAGTTCGAGCTGACGCTGTAGACGCCGTCACTGGTTTGCTGGTGTCAGGTGGTCTGCGCCGAAGTATCAAAGTGGCAGGAAGAAGACAAAAGAGGAACACACCGTAGTACAAGAATGTGTCTCGCCAGCCCACTGCTTCGGTGATTCGAGTAAACACAGGGATCCAGATTGTGCCTGCTACGCCTTGACCGGTAGCGACGATGCCTACCGCAAGGCCTCGACGACGATCAAACCAGTGCGTGATATTTGCAAGCAAGGGCACGAATAATGCGGAATTGCCGAGTAACCCCATCAAGATACCGTGTGCTATTAGAAAGGTGACAAATCCTTGGCTGGTGCCGGCGACAATGGTGCCGATGGCTGTGATTACTATGCCTATTGCAACGGGTAGTGCGACACCTATACGATCTGACCACCAGCCCATGAAAATCCCACCGATTCCCATTCCTAGAAACAGGATGGAATAGGCAGATGATGTGAATGACCTTGGCCAGCCGAATTCTGCTGAAATGCTCTTAAGCGATACAATGGTGATGTAGTAGCTCGACGCACACATGGCGATAATAGTGAAAGAGACAAAAACCACTATCCAGCCGTAGGTGTTTTCTATCGTGGTGGGTTTCGAGCGTTCTGTCACCGGGTTGTTCCTGTAATCAAAGAAGTGCTGTCGCGAGAGGCGCATCGGAATATTCGTAGACAGTACATGTAATTGTGTTACAAAACATGCTGTCAATAGATTACGAGAGTGTCATCGGGCTAAGCAGCTTTTTGAGTCAACGTAGGGAAAGTAATAATGAAGAACGAAACAAAAGAGCTGATGCGGTTTGCTGAGTTGCTGGCGGATGCTGCTCGGAGTATTTGTCTTGATGCTCTACAGAGAAAACAGTCAGTTTCGCTAAAACCCGATGACAGCATGGTAACAGAAACGGATTTAGCGATTGAAAGCAGACTCAGGGAATTAATCGGTCAGCGTTATCCAGGCCACGGAATATATGGGGAGGAGTACGAAAACAAGAATATTGATGCTACACATGTATGGGTCCTAGACCCTATCGATGGCACGACCGCATTTGTAGCGGGCATTCCAGTTTATGGAACCTTGATTGGCCTGGCACGGGAGGGCAAACCATTTATCGGTATAATTGACCATCCCGCGTCGAATGATCGCTGGGTCGGTGTGGCTGATACTGCGACGTGGATGAATGGTAATGAAGTTCGAACACGAACGTGCGAGACACTGGAAAATGCTTTTATGACTTGTAGCAATCCGGACTTTTTTGATGAGAGGGAGTTTTTGCAATTCTGCGGCCTTCGCAACCAGGTGTTGTACACCCAGTACGGTGGGAGTTGCTACGCGTATGGCGTGTTGGCCTCTGGACGAACCGATATTGGTATTGATTCGAAAATGGATCCGGTAGATGTTTATGCGTGTGCTGCTGTTATCAGCGGTGCAGGTGGCCGGATGACTGATTGGTCGGGCAGGCAGTTGACCTTCCAGTGGTCGGGGCAGGTACTGGCTTGTGGTGACCCCAAGCTGCAGGCAAAAGTAGTCAACGTGCTGGAATAACTTAACTAATAGACCGAAATACACCTTTTAACACTTGATTACGGTCCGAAATTCAACGTGCTAAAATTTCTATGCAGCATCAAGTAATGTAATATATTACTTCTTTAAACAATTGAAACCTAGGAGGTTTTGGTAATGAAAGTGATGAAGCTACT
>LUSG01000097.1 GCA_001629395.1 Gammaproteobacteria bacterium REDSEA-S15_B12
TTCCACAATCGTACAAGTTCATGCTAGCGATAATTCTCCCCAGACAAATTGGGGTGGAGTTTTTAAGGTACCGGTCGAAAAAATAGACGAAGTGGATCGAGCGACAGAAAAGTGGGCTAATTGGATTAAAGAAACACATCCGCTGGGGCCAGATAACGAAAACAATCTCGTTAGCCTTTCGGTTACTAGAAGCCCTCCCCAGGCAGGTTATGTTTATTACGTTATTGTGGAAATCTACCCCACTCCTGAGGGCCTGATGAATCACACGCAAATTTATGGCAAGACTCATCGGACAGATAAATATAGGAGCACGTTTACTGACTTTGGTTTGGAAGTAATGCGGTATAGGATAAGTGGTGCCACGCAGAGACATACGGTCTACCATCTGGTTCCCTCGAAAGATCACTGAAGTTTTCCAGCAATTAGGAGTTAGATAACGGAGGGTAGACAAGCACAAAGGTTTACAGTGTTAGTGGGATGTTGGGAATAGAATATGTTATCTAAGTTAATTAATTTTAAGGAGGAAGCCCGATGCCTAGATTTATAACTTTAGGAACCTACACCAATCAAGGCGCTGCGGGACTCGTTGATGGTGATTCTGATCGTAGGGCAGCGATGGAAGTTGCGCATAGTAGCGTTGGAGCCACATTGGTGGATTATTACATTACCCGTGGTCAATATGACTTCTGTGTCATAGCTGACGCTGATTCATTTGAGGTAATGGTGTTCAATTCACGCCACCAAGTGTGTAATCATTATCAGCGCCCTACACCGTAGGGCGCCTTTTTACGGACCAATATTCACCCCAAAGTTCAGGAGGTCTTCCGATCATATCCGTCCGCCGTTCGCGCCAAATAACCATCTGAAGAAGACATCTATATGACCACCACCTTCCAAGCGATAGAAGAAATTGATATATCGTCTTTATTTAAGCCGACCGATCTTCATTCGTCTGAGGTCGATGCTCTGATCGCGAACGCCTTGGCTTCGGACGGCGCATTCGTTGCTACGGGACTTCCCTGCAGTAACCGTCTTGATGAAGAGATGTCGAATCTGATGCGTTTTTTCGATCTGCCGCTTGAGATGAAACTTCGATGCGCGACCAAAAGTTACGAGCCCGCCAACCCAAACAATTACCGGGGGTACTACCCCCTTCCTGAAACACCTGATTGGGCCTATAAAGAAGGGTTTGACATTGGACCGGAACCTGCTTTGTCATGTCCAGATATTCCCGGAGCATTGTCTTTTCGTGAATCCAATGTCTGGCCCAACGAAGCAGACCTGCCAGAGTGGCGTTCGGAAATGTTAGACCAACTGCAGCAGCTAAGAACACTAGAAACTTTGTTGATGGCAGCGATTGCTCGAGGTCTGGACCTAGCGCCGGAACCTTTTCTGATAGCCAGCTACGGTAGAAACGCCACGTTACGCCTGCTTTCCCGTCCAACCTTACCGAAAAAATTCCGATTTGCCGTGCTGGATGAAGGCGACGACGGACAAAAGAAAGCTCTCAAAAGTCAAGAACGACGAAAATCTTCTATCCGTATTATGGCAGTCATCTGCTGGAGGACTACAAATGGAAGGTGCCGATGGGACCTGGAAAGAGGTATATCCCCGGGCTGGTACATTATCAATACACTGCGGCACTCTTTTGGCTCATCTAAGTGGGCACCAGTTAGTAGGAACACCACATCGTGTTCTCTCAGATGGAACTAACAGGACCTCTATCGGTCATTTCCTAGAACCAAACTATGACACACAAATTTGTGTTCCTGGTAACACAACATCGGTTTCTTACGCGCAACATCTTGTCAATTTGTTTCCAGATCGCTTCATTGTTCCAGAGGCCGCATAAGCGCGGGTTCGTAGTTCGTGAGTACCATGGTATTGATGAACTTTCCGTCTGGACGCAGATCGCAGCGAATAAACACTGAGTAATGGATCCTCACAATAGGAATAAGGCAATAATCGGAGGGCTTCGAAGAGCGCTATACGATTTTGATCGTAGTCGGTTGTCCAGCGTGGTCAAAAATGTATTCGATCCAGGATGTGGGGTGCATCTTGCAAATCCGTTTGAAGATCTCGATGGACCTGGTGGTTTGCTCGATCAAGCTTTGTACCCATTGGCGGATGCAGTTCCCGATCTCGAGCGTCGTGACACTATCGTGATTGGTGGCAGCGTCCTAGGTCAGGACTGGGTAGGTTGTGCAGGTTATTACACCGGTTTATTTGAGCGCCCGTGGCTCAGGATTCCACCGACTTATCACCAGATCAGTTTACGATTTCACGAGTTCTACCGAATGGAAGAAGGGCGGGTTATCGAGATGCAGGCTCTTTGGGATCAAGATGGCATAGTGCCCCCCCCGTACGATGAAGAGACTGCCGCATCTAGTGTGAAGCTCGTATCAGACATGCTGCAGAGGTTGTCCAGATTTGCGGACGGAGGCGTAAAAGCGATGGCGCTCGATCAGTATTGGCACCCTAAGATGAACTGGTACGGCCCGTCCGGTATCGGCACCAATCGGCAGATTCAAGGCTTTCGTAACTGGCACCAAATCCCGTTTCTAGCAGCCATGCCAAATCGGCGGGGTAGTGGCGGCAAAGGTGCTTTGTTCGGCGACGGGGAATATGTTGGTTTTACTGCTTGGCCTGGAATGACAGCGACAATCACAGGGGATGGCTGGATGGGCATTGCTCCGGCTGGGCAAAAAATCACTATGCGTAGTCTCGACTTCTGGCGCTGTGAAGAAGGGCTGATCCGAGAGAATTGGGTATTAGTGGATCTTCTAGATGTCTATACGCAAATTGGGGTCGATGTGTTCCGCCGTATGGAAGAATTTACATACGATCGACAAAGATGATCTTGTTGTCAAGATCATCTTAGGTTTCCAGTGTGGTAATTGAGCTATTAAAGAAATTTTGATCACATATATGAATACATTCCTGTTGGGATTGGTTTAGACGATGACGGAAACGTACTTTATTCGCACACAACGAACATTCCTCAAATCCAAGAAAACGCAATGATGAAACTTTATTTTGCCCCGAACACACGCGCCGAACGAACGGCTTGGCTGCTGAACGAACTCGACCTCGACTACGAACTGGAACGCTACAGGCTGGGAGACAAGGCGATGCGCTCGCCTGAATACCTCGCGGTCAACCCAAATGGCCGGGTCCCGGTTCTGGATGACGGCAATGTGCGGATTACCGAGAGTACAGCCATCGCGCAATACCTGGTAGCCCGCTATGGGGGGAGGCGTTTGTCACCACCGGTCGACTCTCCAGATTTCCCTGTCTACTTGCAATGGCTGCACTATGCCGAGGGGATGCTGATGGCACCGATGGGCAACTACGTGGTTGAGGCTATCCTGCTGCCTCCAGACCGACGCTCGGAGGTGCACGCCAAGCGGGCACTCAAACTTCTGGGCAACCTGTTGAAGGCCGTCGATAGCCATCTCGCTGACAGAGACTATCTGGCGGGTGAATTCACTGCGGCAGACACGGTGACGGGGCACGCCTGCATGATTTCTGAGCAAATCGGCAGCCAGTTATCTGAGTTGCACAACGTGACGGCGTACCTCGAACGGTTGAAGGCACGCCCGGCACTGCAGAAGGTCCTTGCGCTGCGAGCCGAGGATTAGCCACCCCGTAAAAATTTTGGTGAGTTGGTGGGTTCGAGGAGGATCGAACTACCGACCTTCGCAGTGTGAAGGCAGTGCTTTCTACGGTGTATAACGTTAAATCAACCATATACGCACACCGGTCCGGCGCGGATTTGCCTGATTGTGGCTCAAAAAAACTGGTGTGGATTCCTGTTGGTCACATTGTGGCCACCGTTTGCCCTACCATGGATGAAAGGCACAAAATGAGCGAGACAAGCTACACCGAAATCGACTTCGACTCAGTAGGTGCGAAACTGCGAGGACGACTCTATCGATCCGACAATGCCAAAGCACCTTTGGTGGTAATGGCCCACGGCTTCACAGCAACGGCACATATGTCGCTCTACAAATTCGCCGAGCGGCTTACCGAGCACGGTAACCACACACTGGTATATGACCATCGGAACTTTGGACTGAGTGACGGTGCGCCTCGTTACGCTGTTGACCAGTGGGTTCAAATTCGCGGATATAGCGACGCAATTAGCGCCGCCTTAAATATGAAAGATCTAACTCGTGAACAGATCGTTGTATGGGGTGAAAGTATGAGTGGGGCCCTGGTTCACTTCGTCGCGGCGTTTGACGACCGAGTTTCTGCCGTGATTTCGCATACCCCGGGTTGCGGAGATAGCTACGTAAAACCTGAAGCCGATGGGGGGGACTATGCTGATTTGCACACGTTTTGGGAACATGCCGACCTTACGGATGAACCCAATTCCTCAGTGCCCCTTCGTTTTGCTGATCTACCCACCTCTGATGCACCCGTCCGACTTAACTTTCCTGAAGCCACTCAATACGCGCGGGCATACGGAATGCGGAAAGATTCTATGTGGTCAAATGATGTTACTTTTGTCTCTCGCAACGGCCCCCAACTGACTGTCCCAGTCGTGGCGGCACAATTAAACAAACCTACCCTCTATCTTGTTGCCAGCGATGATGAAGTAGTTAACGCATCACCAGCAGTGGCTCGTCGATGTTTTGACTCAATACCAGGTGCAAAAACGTGGGTCGATATAACCGGTGGCCACTTTGGTCTCTTATACGAGGACTCCGGTATTTTTAGTCAGGCTGTCGCTGCGGACCAGAAATTCCTCGGTGGTCTCGAATGATAAATTGTCTTGTTTGCGAATGACCGCCTCGCGAAACTTAGAGAATTGTTTGCATTAAACTCGTATCGCGCAACTAGTAAGAGATAAAACTATGGACTTTGACCAAAACCTAGGAGAGTTACAGCGCAAAGTGTCTCAATCCCAGGAAGGCATTGGGAGGCGCAAAACAATATTTGAAGCCCTTGCCGTCGAATCGGGGCAGAGCATTTTGGACCTCGGATGTGGTGGTGGATACCAAGTTCGGAGTCTCGCACTTGCGGTAGGCTCGGAAGGTCGTGTCGTGGGAGTTGATCCTAGTCTTAAACAGATTGAGGTCGCGAGAGAATATTGCTCTGACCTGGACAACGTTGAATTTACGCAAGACTCAGGAACTGATCTATCCTTTCAGGATGGAACATTTGATAGCGTTACATCTACCAATGTTCTAGATTACATCGTCGATGTAGATAGCGTTGTTGCCGAACTCCGGCGGGTGTTAAGAAGGGGCGGGCGATTTTGCACCATTTCTATCTTATGGGATCACCATCGATTTCACGGAGCAGACCCTGCCCTTAACAACAGAATTCTTCATGTATTTCGGGATCATTGTCCTCATCAGATGCTGCCATTAGGGTTGCCGAAAATATTGTTAAATAATGGATTCGCTGGCATTACTTCCACGCCAATACCAATATTAAATATGACAATGCACAACAATGCCTTTGCACGCTGGACCTCTAAAACTATTGCTGCATTCGCAATTAAGAATGGCATGTCAGAAGATGAGGTCGCCCTATGGCTTCGACAGATCGAAGAGGCGGATCGTAACGGAAACTTTGGCTTCGTCAGTATGTCTGTATTGACGACTGGAGTGGCTATCTAACCCAATTTCCCCGCCAAATCTCTGGTAAAACTTTATTAAAGAATTTCTACCTGCCTTAACCATTTACATGCCCCCCAAAGGGTCTTGCTTTGAGCTGTGATCAAGAAGGTGGGGATCTCATGTAGGTAGTCACACATCATGCCCTTGTCTTCGAATTCGCTACGAAAGGGACTGGCTGCTAGAAACTCCGGAAAATTCCGAAGTATGCCGCCGCCCAAAAACACACCGACCCTGCGCGTCTGTGACTCAAATGACCTGGAGTGACTCATATTTCGGGCAGATTCGAGGCACAGTGATTCGACTCTGAATGAACCCCTATTCCGTAGAGGTCAATCCGCGACTTCAGTATCTCTTTTGGATTGGATTATCTATTAGTAAAACTAAACTAAAATATAATTTTTATCGTTTGTCAACGAAAGAAATAGCGTAGAAAATACGACCTCAACAGTTAGAAGCCAGTTAATTATAGTTTAGGAACATTAATATGACAAAAACCTCTCTCAACGCCGATCCAGTCGTTTCCGATGGTCTAGCAGCTAATGATGACAAATATAACCCCGGAAACCGTGAAAAACCTGTTCTGACAGTTTTAGACGGCAGAGAAATTCATTACCTGGACTACGCGCTGGCGGTTCAGAGAGCCAAAAAACTGCAGGCCCAAGCCTACGCGCAAGCTTTCAGCACGTTGGGCCGCGGAATTCAGCGATTTCTGACCGTAATCGTACCCAGCCTTACCCGATCCATGTGGAGTCGACTAAAAACGAGCCGCCAACGACGAATTACGGTTGCTGATCTGTCCAGGCTTTCACCCGAGATACTTGTCGACATCGGCCTGACAGATGGGGATATTTCGGCGGTTTCGTCCGGTCGGATCAAGCCCCACGAACTGAATGAGATTCGTCGTTCTGGCTGGCCGTATTGATCGCTGGGTGCGGGCGATTCGCTACTGATCATGCATTGACAAGCATGGCGCATGAAAGTGATACTTACTGTCATGACGAACGTTTTTCTGAGATTCCACCATCATCATCATGGCTCATGGGCCGCGGGTGATGGATAGCTACGTTTAGAAAACGCTTCATCAAACGCCGGCCAAGGGGTCGGCTTTTTTTTTGCATTCCCGCCAATCAGCCAATCCCCTCTAGCGGCAAACAGCAACATGACGTAAGTCTGCGTTAGCAGCTACGTCTACAAGGAGATTGGTTGATGACAGTACTCGATGCCAACGGGCAGGTTAGGCTCGCACTTCCAACTGGACGCATGAAAGACGGCGTTAACGCTCTGCTTTGCGATTCTGGAATTCATATCAAGATGAGCGATAGGGGCTATCGGCCTCAGGTGAATCTACCGGGCTATGAGGTGAAGATCCTAAAACCTCAAAGCATCGTGGAGATGTTGCACCTCGGCTCCCGAGATGTTGGCTTCTCTGGAGCCGATTGGGTACAGGAACTCAAGGCTGACCTTGTGGAGTTGCTGGATACCGGGCTTGATCCGGTTCAGGTAGTGGCGGCAGCGCCGCAGAGTCTACTTGTAAGTGGAAAACTTCCACCGCAGCGTTTAGTGATCGCGTCCGAATACGAGACGATCACCCGTGAGTGGATAGCACGTACGGGACTGGATGCCACATTCGTCCGTTCTTATGGTGCCACTGAGGTTTTCCCGCCTGAAGATGCAGACTGCATCGTCGACAACACGTCGACAGGATCCACTTTGCGCGCCAACAACCTAGCGGTCATTGATGTGATTTCTGAGTCATCGACGCGACTTTATGCAAGCCCTAAGGCAATGCATAACGCTTCTAAGAAGCGATTCATTGAGCACCTTGCAATGTTGGTGCAGTCAGTTTTGGTGGCCCGGGAGCGTGTGATGGTGGAAGTCAATGTCGATAGGCAGAGCCTCGAAGGGGTAATTAGAGTACTGCCTTGTATGCGTGAGCCAACGGTATCGCCTCTGCGAGGTGATGCCGGCTATGCGGTGAAGGCCGCTGTACCCCGTGACAAGTTGCCGCTCGTTATCCCTGAGATCAAAGCTGCTGGGGGAACGGATGTTGTCGTTACGGATCTTTCTCAGATAATTCCGTGAGGGCCAATGTCATGAATCGTGAGCAATCAGAGTCGTCTTTGACAGTACTGCCCGGACCCGTGGTTGTGCAGTGCAGGCCCTATGTGATTCCGCCAAAGCCGAAGTTCATTGACTTGCCCCTGGGCAATACTGAACGAGTTATTGTGTCCGAAGAGGAGGCCGAAACACTCAATAGTATTCTGTCTAAATTCGATGTCAGTTCCATCGTAGGCTATCCGGATTCATCTGAGCTTGAGCAGCTTTTAGCTGCGCGTCTCGAAGTACTACCCGACCGTGTGCTCGTTACAGCCGGGGCTGATGAGGCGCTTGAGCGCGCCCTCGAATCAGTGCTTGGTCCAGGTCGTGAATTGATTGTGACTTCACCGACGTTTGAAATGATACCCATCTATGCACGACTGGCAGGGGGTAATGTACGGCAGATTCCGTGGTTTGATGGGGCGTATCCTGTTGATGGTGTGTTGGAGGCGGTGGAGGCTGGTACAGCGGTTATTGCCGTCGTGACACCGAACAACCCCACCGGAGCTGTGGTGTCGCTGGTAGATATTCAGCGAATAGCGCTCGCAGTACCCCACATTCTGATACTGGTGGATATGGCCTATTCTGAATTTGCAGATGTGAACCTAACAGGGGATCTTCTGAATCATCCGAATGTAGTGATGATCAGGTCCCTCTCTAAAGCTTGGGGAATGCCGGGCCTTCGCGTGGGCTATGCAGTTGGTGATGCACAGGTGATTGCGTGGATGAGGCGTGCCGGCGGGCCGTACACAGTCTCAGGACTTTCGTTGTCAATCGCGGAACAGCGAATCCGCCAGGGGGAGGAAAGTATCGGGGTATATGTGCAGAGGGTGCGTGCCGAACGAAGCAAGCTCACCGCGCTTATCTCCGAACTCGGAGGGAGGCCGCTTCCATCTCAAGCGAACTTTGTTCTTGCACGTTTTGAGAATGCGCGCTGGGTAAGAGATGGCTTGGCCAGTCTGGGAATCGGTTCACGGAGTTTTTCCGACAACGAAGCGCTCAAACAAACACTGCGGATTAGCTGCCCGGGCGATCAAAGTGCCTTTGCCCGTTTAGAGCATGCATTTAAGGCGGTATTGAACCCAGAAGCGATATTGTTTGACCTCGACGGCGTATTGGCCGATGTATCCGCTTCTTATCGTATGTCGATCATAGAGACTGCAAAGTCTTTCGGGGTAAGCATCACGGTAGACGACATCAGCGCAATTAAAGCGCGCGGCAATGCCAATAACGACTGGCAGGTTACACAAAGGCTCTTGTTAGATCATGGCCTGGCACTCAGTTTGGCTGAAGTGATAGGCCGTTTTGAGTCCCTGTATCAGGGCACTGAGACTGAGCCGGGGTTGCGTGCTACTGAGACCTTGCTGGTAGAGCGCCCGTGGCTCGAGGTATTAGGCAGGCGCTATTCCTTGGCTGTTGTAACCGGGCGCCCCCGGCGTGATGCAGAACGTTTTTTGCACGACAACGGGATTCGAGATCTCTTTGCGGCCTTGGTCTGCATGGAGGATGCTGAACTTAAACCCAGCCCAATGCCCGTTCGTTTGGCACTCGGGCATCTTGGAGTCACAGGAGCATGGATGCTGGGTGACACGCCCGATGATTTGGCAGCAGCACGGGCTGCCGGTGTGGTGCCGGTTGGCGTGGCTCCCCCGGGGGAACTGCTAGAGACTGCAAAAAACACCCTCATAGAAGCAGGTGCAGCCTGTGTGCTCGAGAAAACTGAACAATTGATGGAGAAACTCAAATGAGCAAAAGGATAGTTGAGCTCACACGCACAACCAAAGAAACCGACATCATCTGTAGACTTAATCTCGATGGTAGCGGAATTGCCGATGTACAGACCGGGATAGGGTTTTTTGATCATATGCTTACCACACTGGCTAAGCATGCCAGGTTCGATTTAAGGCTTAGCTGTAAAGGTGACCTCTCTATTGATGACCATCACAGCGTTGAAGATTGTGCGCTTATCATTGGAAATTGTTTGGACGATGCACTCGGTGAACGGCAAGGCATTGCTCGTTTTGCCTGTGCACATGTCCCTCTCGATGAGGCGCTCTGT
>LUSG01000098.1 GCA_001629395.1 Gammaproteobacteria bacterium REDSEA-S15_B12
GTCTTAGTGTCTGGTCATGCCAATACATGGACTCAGGTTACCAGTTCTACGCCAGCTTTGGGCAATCGGATGTCCGTTCAGGCGCTGTTACCGGCTGCCACACCCGAGGCCCAGGCCCATTGGAAGTTATGGCCGCCGAGGTGGCCTGTCACATCCACGACCTCGCCAATGAAATACAGGTTTGGCCGTTCCAGTACTGCCATGGTCTTGGAGGAGAGCTGGCGGGTATCAACGCCCCCCAGGGTGACTTCTGCGGTTTTCCGAACACATCCCTAATGTTGTCAATTTTCCCCCATGGAGGTTAGTAGCAAACCGATCTGTGCATTTCGTTGGGTACTGCCATATAGTTTCCGCATGCTGTGTGGATATGCTAGTTAAGGTGCTGATTTTTAGGCGTTGTTAAGGTAGTTCCGAAAATTGATATGCATACACGATGGCACGTCAACTATGTGGACAAAAAGGGGGAGGATTTGTACACATTGTAATACCCGAATCGGAAATCGTTAGCTGGTCTACGCGATTCAACGGTTTGATTTCGGGAAATGGTCATTGTTTGCACTACCTTTAGTTTCGGATCCAAATCTGGGCCTACTTTTAACTGACGTGAAGGTTTGGATTGGTCGCAAAGCGGAACTTTTTCGCTGCCCAACATAGCGCTTTCCACGTACCCAAGTTACCCCAGTAGTTGCTGTGTAAATCCACAATCATCAGTGCAGAGTGATCGATCCGTTGCTCCGGAGGCTCGTTAAAACCGAGAGACTAGGCGCGCTGTCCCGCAGAAGGAACTCGCCGGTTCAGAAATGATTGGCTCGGTAGGTAATTGATAGCTATGCGGATTTACTTTGAGGTTAAGATCATGGGTAACTGCGGTTTAGTCGGAATTCAAACTGATATATGGTTAACAATCCGCGTGAGAAGAGCCTAAACAGAATAAGGGTAGAGAATGAAGCTGGATATCGTAAAAATAAAGAATTTCCGCTGTTACAAGGACGAAATATCGATACCTTTCTCCGATTTGACGGCCCTTGTTGCCAAAAATGACATAGGCAAATCTTCAGTACTTGAAGCATTGGATGCATTCTTTAATTCCGAAAAGCTGGAGCCTGGTGATCGGTCTGCTGGGTTGACGAACTCGGATGATATAGAAATTACCTGTTGGCAAGCCCCCGATATCTTAGACACCTGACAGCTTTGTGAAGTACTGCTTTTCGAAGTCCACCGGCGACAAGCCACCGTTGTTGCCGTGACGGCGAACAGGGTTATAAAACATCTCGATGTAATCGAAGATATCCTGCCGGGCTGTTTCCCGATCCTTGTAGATTTTCCGCTTCACTCGCTCACTTTTGAGTAATGAGAAGAAGCTTTCCGCAACCGCATTGTCGTGACAGTTTCCGCGACGGCTCATACTGGGCTTCAAACGGTGGTCCTTCAGGAAATCTCTCCATTCACGGCTAGTGTATTGAGAGCCTTGATCTGAATGAATCAGAACCTCCTGCTTCGGCCTTCGCCGCCAGGAAGCCATTAGTAAGGCGTCCATAACGAGGTCTGTCGACATCCGTGGCTTCATGGACCAGCCCACAATTTGCCGGGAGAACAGGTCCAGAACGGTGGCAAGGTACAAAAAGCCCTCGTGGGTCCGAATGTAGGTGATGTCAGTCACCCAACGTTCGTTCGGCTTCTGAGCCTCAAAATCACGATCCAGGTGATTGGGCGCGACGTGAGCAGGTTCCCCGCCGTAGTAGCCTTTGTGGCGTTTATAGCCGCGCTGAGCGCGGATACCTTCGGCCTTCATCAATCGATATACCCGATTTTTACTGCACCTCTCGCCGAGGTCCTTGAGATCCAGGGTGATGTTCCGATAGCCATACACGCCACCACTTTCGAGCCAGGCTTGTTTGATCAGTCCCACCAAGCGGCGGTTGGCCTTGGTGCGAGGGCTTTCTGGTGCATTTAGCCAGGCATAGAAGCCACTGAAGTGAACGCCTAGAACTCGGCACATGACACGGACTCGAAATTCACTCTGGTGAGCCCTGATGAAGCGATACTTTACTTGGACTCCTTGGCAAAGAACGCTGCGGCCTTTTTTAGTATGTCGCGCTCCTCGCTGACCCGGCGCAATTCCGCTCTGAGCTTGCGCAGCTCTTCCTGCTGCTCGCTGATTTGTTGGTGTTGGCTTCCAGCATCGCCGTATAGCTTGATCCATTTGTGCAGGCTGGCCGAGGTAATCCCCAGTCTCCGGCACACATCAGTCACTTTGTAGCCACGCTCCGTGACTTGCTTGACCGCCTCGATTTTGAATTCTTCGGAGTATCGCTTTCCGCTCATTACCAACACCTGTAGATTTGCGTTTAGTGTAACGCTATCAGGCGTCTACTGTATCGGGGGCTTGCCAGCCAGAGAACTTGGCGTTGATTTAGCGGGCGTAAACGCAACTATTAAATCAGCTCTTCGGCACGCAATCTGGTTAAGTACACCTGATGAAAACCTAGCGTCAAAGATTTGGAAGCCGCTGCAAAATACCCTTCCTCTATTTCAGCTTTTTAAATCTGACCGTCCAAGTTCTGACCAAGATGCTGAAGCGCAAGATCCCATTAAATTTGCGATCAAGGAAGCTATCAGGCAAAAGGCGGCCGAGCTTGACGCTATAGGCGACCATGTAAAACGCCAAGTTGAGGAAGTTACCAGGTTAACCATTGAAAAAATTCGAGAAATGGACCCTGACTTAGCAAGCCAGTTAAATCCGAATTTCTCAAACTTCAACTGGGGCAAAGTCTTCTCTGTGTCACTCACCAATGAAGATAAAATACCATTGAACAAACGAGGTAGTGGGGTTAGACGGCTTTTCTTGATCAATTTCTTCCGAGCTAAAGCTGAACAGTTGGCAAGTGAACGAGACGTCCAGGATGTTATTTTTGCAATAGAGGAACCTGAGACATCGCAGCATCCAAACAATCAACTTTTGCTCCTGGATGCGTTGAAGGAGTTGGCGCTTGAGGAAACCCATCAAGTGATTTTCACAACTCATAACCCCATCCTCGCCGGACGAGTTGATCGGGACTCTATAAGGTTTATTGAAAAAGATGAAACCGGCTCGCGAATATTGGCTGAGAACGACGATGAAACTTTACTTAGGATTAAATCGAGCCTTGGTATGTTTGCAAACCACAACATCAAAGTCTTTGTTGGAGTAGAGGGGCCCAATGACATTGAGTACATTAGCGGAATATCTTGGCGTTTATCACAGGAAGACCCAAGTATCGTCAATTTAAAACGCTCAGAACAACGAGGGGAATTGGTGTATATACCCATGGGGGGCTCAACTCTAGAGTTATGGACAAATAGACTCGAAGGACTTCAGGTTCCGGAAGTTCACGTGTTGGATAGAGATGTCCCTCCACCGGAACCAGCTAAGTATCAGGGCGCAGCAGATAGGGTGAATGCGCGCGGCGATAACTGTCGTTCTTTCATAACCAATAAAAGAGAAATGGAGAATTACATCCATTTTGAAGCTATAAATGAAGAGTTTGAAATACAGTTAACCGAGAACTTTCAAGCATTCGATGATGTCCCAGTGATGGTTGCAAAGGCAGTTCATGACGCATCGCAGTCTACAGTAGACTGGGAAGACTTGGATGAGAAGAAGCGAGATAAGAAAGAGAGTAAGGCCAAGAAACGCTTGAACCGAGCTGCTGTTTCCAATATGACAAAAGTGCGCCTTGATAGTGCAGATCCTGACGGTGAAGTATTAACCTGGCTAAGGGAAATAAGCAGGCATCTGCTTTAAGTTTGTTAAAGAGTGACTCAAGCCGACCGTTATCCGCTAGCGCACCAAACGTCGGCTCATTAAAAGCGTTATATGAAGTTAAAGGTTTTTAACTTATGGGTGACAAGAGCATCGTTTTCGAGATTCATAAAGCTATTTTTAAGAATAAAATCGAGGTGTTCCGAAAATATGCTGAGGAGCTTGAAGGCAAATTCGAATCTGACCTCAAGGTGATTGAATCGAGGTTTGATTTTGACTTTGAGGATGACGAGGGTGATGAAGATTACGCCTCATACGTCGAGTTTCTAATCGATGAAAAACGCATGGTCGAGCAAGACTTTCTAAATCAATATAGAAGTTCAGCGATAATTTCAGTCTACTCGCTTATTGAACATAGGTTACGAGTCATAGCCGAACTTCTAGGGAAGCTGAAGAGTAGCAAGCTGGAGGTATCGGACCTTAGTGGTGAAGGAATAATTAGGAATAGGAACTATCTGGAAAAGGTTTGTGGCGTAGATTTTTCTCATTTGAACAAGCAATGGTCCGTAATCAAGGATTTGAGCGCATTGAGAAACTGTGTCGTCCACTGTGAAGGAGACATCACTAAAGCACGCGCTTCACAAAAGCTTTCAAACATTGTCGAAAATACAGAAGGGCTGCGTCTTGAGCGCGACGATACTATCGTCTTCGAACTACCTTACCTTGAAAAGGTTATAGATGTAGCGGAAGACTTCTTCTCTGGTGTAGTCGACGCAGCTTTTGAAGTGTTCAGTTCATATAATAAGTCAAGTCAGAAGGACGCTCTAAAGCGCGCCTCTGCTTGAGTTTTTGATATGACTCCCCACATCAAGAGGCATGCAGGAAGTCGCAATGAATTTCCCAGATGATATTGAAAAGCTACAGCAAAAAGTCGAAAAAATTCTCGATCCTATTGCCTCAGCAGTAGAAAACGGAACGAAGGCTGAAAAGGACTTTCTATTTACTGCCTCTCGAACAGACGCTGGGAGATCTTTGCCTCCTTACTATCTAATATATTTTTTGTTTGTTGATCTCCTTAGGTGCAAAAATCTTGGTCAGTTTGAAAAGATCTCCTGGTCGGTGCCTATTGATTATAACGGAAAAGCCTACTTGCTTGAACACAGAAAATCTGGAATGGGTCTATTTACCTCGAATGAGGTGAGTCAAGAATCAGATTGCCGAGAAATCGTAAGGAAAATAACTAAGGCTGTGAAAGCCGCTCGACCATATTTTGAGTGGGTAGCAAGCGAAGCGGCAAAGCGTTCAGATCTAAATGTACTAAATCACAGCCTTCGCTTGTATGATCGATACGCATATTTTCTTGATGAATACGAGAAAAAGGTTCAAGAAGCAAACGCTCGAAAAGATGAAAGAATACGAACGCAGCACTCAAGCAATTCATGGAGTGTTCAGATGCCCTATTTTGATCTAAAGAGAGAATCTGAATGGCTGGCAATGTCGGTGATTGATGCATTTTTCAGCTTCACTGAGCATGTGTTTATTCATGCAGCTATTTTGCGAGGTAAGGTAGTAACCGGCGAAGATGTTGCCAATTTGGCAGATAATGAATGGGCATCAAAATTTAAAGCGTGTTTTGATATTCAGGATCAGGAAACAAAATCACACTATGACCAATTGGTCTCCATAAGGCGTCAGATAAGAAACTATATTGCACATGGTGCTTTCGGTAAAAATGGTGAGGCGTTTCAAATTCACTCTGGAGCGGGTGCTGTGCCTCTACTTATGCCTCATCAGAAAGGTAGTGCTCGGTTTTCCATGCAAAGCGGCATTGAATTTAACGAAGAGGAAGCTATAAAGGTCGTAAAGGAATTCATGGAATTTTATTGGGAGTCTGATATGTTCCCTGAAGTTATTTATATCCAGAGTAGTATGCCAACTATTCTACATTACGCGTCAGACTCAACTTACGCTAGAGCGATGTCTTCCACTGAAGACATGGAGAGCTTTGTTGAATATTTAACAAGGTTGCAAGAACAATCTGCTAACATGGATTGGTAAAGCAGGCCTAATCGGGTAGCCGGGGGCATCTAACCCCCCCCCAGCCCCCACAGCTCCCTGTGTAACGGATGGTGCCAATCTCGTCGCGGAAAAAGGGCCGCTTTCCAATGAAAGCGTGGATCTTTAAAAAGAGATTACTAATGTTTGTCAACAACGGTGAGTTTTGACCGCTTTGGAGGTGCGGACCTTTTCTTGGACTGTTTTATGCCACCAAACCCAAGCTTTCCCGGTATTCAAGCGGGCTCAGGCCCCCAAGTGAAACTTTAATCCGTTTCTCGTTGTACCATCGAAGGTACGAGTCAAGCTCCTCCATGAATTGCTCAATTGTGACTGTATGCCAATCTTGAGGATAGAAGAACTCATTTTTCATCCGCCCAAAGAAGCCTTCGCATGCGGCGTTATCGGGAGTACAGCCCTTCGCCGACATCGACCTGAGGAGATTTGCATCCTCAATACGCGATAGCCATCCTGGCCACCGGTAGTGTGCACCCCGGTCAGAGTGAACAAGTGGAAACCGGGCCTCAGACAACGTCTCAATGGCTTCGTCCAGCATGGTGTTCACAAGATCAGCGTCCGGCCTGGTACCGATCGTCCAACTGACGACCAACCCGTCAAAACAATCGATCATGGGAGACAGATAAATTTTCCCCGAAGGAATCTGGAACTCCGTAATATCAGTCAGCCATTTCTGATTTGGTAGCTTTGCTTTGAAGTCACGATTGATCAGGTTGTCTGGTGCTGGGCTGACTTCACCATTGTAGGAACTGTAACGACGTCGCTTACTAGCTTGGACTACCAGCTCTTCCTCTGCCATCAACCGCCGAACGACTTTTTCTGAGATTCTCGTACCTCGTCTTCTGAGGACGACATGAACGCGGCGGTAGCCATAACAGCGACGGTTGAGGTCGAAGATGTCTGCCACTGAACGACGGATGTCACAGTACTTATCAGGGGCATTAATACGGGCCCTCTGATAGAAGTAGGAACTGCGTGGTAATTGGAGCTGCTCGGTTAGCTCAGATAGCGTGTAAATTCCTCTCAGGGCGTCAACCAACAGGGTCTTCTCCCGGTTCGTCAGTAACTGTAGGTCGACGCCCTGATCTTTTTTTAACAGTTCATTCGCCTTCGTCAGAATGTCATGTTCGAGTTGGAGTCGGTGGACTCGCACCTGAAGCGACTCCACCTCTCGCTCCAATGCGACGCGGTTATTATGGGAGTGCGAATGCTTGCGGGACTTCATCATTGGATTGACCTGGTCATCAAGTAGTTGGTCTTTCCACTTGTACAACAGTTGCCTACTCACCCCTATGTTATTGGCAACCTCTGAACCGCCCCGGGTATCGCGGAGGCCCGTTGGTTTAAGTCACGCTGCCATAGCGGCCTGAATGTTAAGTTGCCGGTAGTAGTTTGCCTCAGCTTCTCC
>LUSG01000099.1 GCA_001629395.1 Gammaproteobacteria bacterium REDSEA-S15_B12
CCCTCTTTTAGTAAAACCTTGTTCATTGTTGTTAGCTGATGTAGTTCACGACACCCGCCATAATTATAGTGAGAATGATGCTGGACGTGATCACGCCACTGACTGATTGAATCAGCCCCAGCATTTTGCCCCAGATCGCGTTCGCTTCTATCACGACGATGATGGCGAGTCCGATGATCAGCGCCGTGGTGCTCACTGAGGCCCACGCGCCTCCACTTGCGGCAAATCCATGAACTGACGCAACCATGAAATAGAGCATGGGCAGTGAAAGCAGTGTATTGGTCCGGGAAGCCAGGGCTGCCTTTGGCCCGGCGACCGTCTTGTCGCCTTCGGCAAGTCCAATCATGATTTTCTGGTTGGGCCAGATGATTCCCCACACATTCAGCATCATGATGGTGCCCATCAATGCCCCAAGCGCGATGCCAAGATTGAAACGTTGTTGGTTTGATACCCACCACAGCAGTATGAGACCGGTCAGAAAGGTGAACAGGGCCGCCCAGCGGAACCACCACAGTGCCCGAGGGGCGAGTTTGGCCATAACGTCCGCTTTGGCGCCATCGTCGGCTTCCTTGACGTATTCGGTTTGTACAAAATTGAAGTAGTACAGCAGGCCGATCCAGGCCACACCAAAGACAATGTGGGCGTAGCGGAACAGTACATCGAGCAGGTATGCCATTTATGCGTCTCCAGAAAATGTGAATGACGGGTTAAAGAACCTTAATAAAATCAAGTGAATAGCGTTATCTCGCACCTTGACTAGTCTAAATCAGCAGGGGCAACGGGGCAAGCCGGTCAGTCCGTTGAAAGTCATCAGGGTCGGCGGTTTGTCAAGCGACCGACGGCAGACCAGCGAGAGCCATGGCGACCTCGGATTCGTCGTAGGGGTGGTCGGCAAGTTTACCCGATGAGTAATCCATATAGGCTTGCATGTCGAAATAGCCGTGACCACAAAGGTTGAACAGGATTGCCCGGGACTCGCCTTCTTCCTTGCACCGCATAGCCTCGACCAGCGCTCCTTTGACGGCATGGTTAGCCTCAGGTGCCGGCAGAATGCCTTCGGCCTTGGCAAATGTCACACCGGCATCGAAGCATTCGGTCTGTGAGTAGGCTGTCGGTTCTACCTGGCCCAGGTCCACGAGCTGGCTGACCAGCGGTGCCATACCGTGATAGCGCAGGCCGCCCGCATGAGAACTCGGCGGGACGAACGATGATCCGAGGGTGTGCATTTTGACCAGTGGTGTCATCTGGCCCGTGTCGCCGAAGTCGTAGGCGTACTTGCCTTTAGTCAGACTGGGACAGTTGGCGGGTTCAACCGCGACCACCCGCACATCCTGCTCGGCGCGCAGCTTTCGCCCGATAAACGGGAACGTCAAGCCGGCAAAGTTACTGCCCCCACCCGTACAGCCGACAATAACGTCCGGGTAATCATCAGCCAGTTCCATCTGACGGATCGCCTCCTGTCCAACTACAGTTTGGTGCAGCAGCACGTGATTCAAGACGCTGCCAAGAGAATACTTGGTGTCATCTCGCTGGGCCGCGACCTCGACAGCCTCACTGATGGCAATTCCCAGGCTGCCGGTGCTGTCTGGATTGTCAGCCAGGATCTTTTTGCCCACCTCAGTTAAGTTACTGGGGCTGGGGTGACAGGTGGCGCCGAATGTCTCCATAAACGCGCGCCGATAAGGTTTCTGGTCGTAGCTCACGCGTACCATGAAGACCTCGATCTCAAGGCCGAAGAAAGAGCCCGCCAGTGCCAGCGAAGATCCCCACTGGCCGGCACCGGTCTCAGTGGAAATTCGCTTAATACCTTCTTCACGGCAGTAAAATGCCTGGGCCACGGCAGTGTTGGGTTTGTGACTGCCAGCTGGGCTCACACCTTCGTATTTGTAGTAGATCCTCGCCGGTGTATCGAGTGCCGCTTCCAGGCGGTAGGCCCGATACAGTGGACTCGGACGCCACTGGCGGTAAATGTCGCGAACAGGCTCTGGGATATCGATCTGCCGCTCCGCACTGACTTCCTGCATGATGGCCGCCATCGTGAACAGCGGTGCCAGGTCATCGGGACCGACAGGTTGACCCGTACCCGGGTGCATAACGGGCGCTGGTGGTTCGGGCAGGTCGGAGACGATGTTGTACCAGGCCTTGGGAATCTCGTTCTCATCCAGAATAAATTTCACACTGTCAGCCATTGTCTTATCCTCATCAGGTGGTCATGAACATTGTAAGTATGCGCACAGGAGCGGCGGTTTTGAATTCTAAAAGTCTTAGAAAATCATAAAATTGTAACAATTATCTTAATATACTTGTAACTAGACAGGGAAGGTCTATCGGTGCGGGATCCAAACCTTTGCCTCCAGAGCGTTAAAAAGGGTCTTTACCGCCTCGCGTGTTGGAAATCGAACCAGATGGGACAGGCACCGGCAGTCGGAGGCGCCGAAGCCGCGCAAAAGGTTCCGCGCTGCGGGCTGGTCCAGCGCGTTCTGCGCCCAACAGTGTTCGAGGTCCCGTTGCCGCTGGCTGTACCAGACTTCCCGCACCGTTGTGGCCCAGATCAGGTGGTCGATGTGCCAGTGTCGGGTCTTGTGATATCGCAGGTGTCGCTCGACCCGCGCGGCCAAGCCACCTGGACCAAAGGCGCTACCGAAATAGATGTACCAGCCTTTTGAGAGTTGCACCCCACCGAGTCTACCGATCTGTAGCTGCTGTTGATCCTGCGCCCGCATGACAATGGCATAGGTGCCGGCGCTCCTGGGTAAATTTTTTGTACTTCGGTGGATCAGGTTCTACCACCACCGCTGCCACGGTTGTAGCGTGGAACAGGACCCCGCAGTGCAACCCAGGCCGACTGACAGGCCTGTTGTTCGTCGTTCGACAGGGGAGCAGCCTGAACAGCGGCTAGGTTATCCTGCAGCTGTGCTATCGAAGTTGCGCCGATCAGGGTGACATCAACCGAGGGATGATCCAGCATAAACCGAAGTGCCAGCTCGACGGGGCTGCGGCCAGCCTCGCGGGCAATCTCGCAGATCTGGTGCGCAGCTGTGCGCTGGCGGTCGTTCCAGTAACGCGCTCTATAGGTGGTGTTGTCGGCCAACCTGGTTTGTGGATTCGCTTCTTCGCCGACACGGTGTTTTCCAGTGAGCAGACCACCGGCGAGCGGGTTATACATGCAGGTGCCCAGACCGTAAGCATTCACCATTGGCAGCAGCTCGGTTTCAACCGCCCGGGAGATTATGTTGTACAGCGCCTGGGTGACCGTTGGTGGTGCCCAGCCACGCTGATTGGCAAGGTGTACGGTCTGTACGCATTGCCAGGCCGCGAAATTAGAAAGACCCAGGCAACGGACCCTGCCCGATGCCACAATCGCATCGAGGCAGCGCCAGGTGGTTTCGATTGGTGTGTCGTCGTCGGGTTGGTGTAGAAAATAGATGTCAAGATAGTCAGTATTGAGGCGCTTAAGAGAATTCTCGAGTTGTCGCAGGATGACTCTTGGGGACAAACCAGCCGAGTCGGGGTCGTTGCCAACGGGATAACGGACCTTGCTGGCGATCACCAGTTGCTCTCGATGACCCCGTGCCTTGAGCCATTGCCCGATAATTTGTTCCGTCAGGCCAGCGTTGTAAGAGTTCGCGGTATCAAGAAAATTGATACCCTGCTCCACAGCCAGGTCAAGAAGGTCGAACGATGTGTCTGCGTCGACCGGATCACCGAAGGTCATGGTACCCAGAGCAAGGGGCGCCACTTTTAATCCGCTTGCACCGAGGATTACGCGGTCCATGGGGTCAGCTCCTAATCGTAAGTTTGTATGAGGTATCGAATGATGGCGTCGGACTCAGGCAGCCAGTGAGTCTCGCCTGCGGCAGTCATGCGACACAACACGGGAACGGTGGCACTGCCCTGGCCGGCAATGAGTTCGTTCTGCCAGATATCGTTTTCCCAGATATTGCGTTCTTCAACATCCACTGCAAGCTCTGAAATCACGTCCTGGACCATCGCGCAGTAGCCGCAGTAGTCCCGCAGGTAAAGAATCAGTTTTTCATCCATTGGAATAATAATCTAAAAGTGCGGAACAAAAGACGCTGAGGACTATGCCGGTATTTTATCGTGGAGGAAATTGCCTGTGGAGCCAAGGGTTGTGCGTTGGGGCCTATTGTCTGAGCACGCACTTTTGATACAAGTTCTTCAATCGGTCACCAGGGTCGTATTTGGCTTTAAGTGCTGCATAGCTGTCACCGTCGTAGATGGACCAGAAATCAGCCTCATCAAAGTAGGCATCCGAATACAGAGATTTGATTCCTCCGAGTTCGGTGACTTTCTGTTCGATCAGTCGATTGAAATAGCCGGTTGGCAATTTCATTTTGGTTTTGACACCGTCCCAAAAACCGAAGTTCACATACATGGATTCAGCGGCCATGGGAAACAATGGGTATAGCTCGTTCTGGACTGAATGCCCGACCGGACAGATCCAGATCGGGCGGATGCCGATTTCCCGATGGAAAAAATCCAGAAACTCGGCCGCTCGATCAATGGGCACATCGATGTCCTGGATCACTGATTCGCGGTGTTGCCCGGACAGGTACCCCACTCTCCGGGTAATTCCCCAGCGGGTGTTCCATCGCATAACTTTCTGGTAGGTGATCGAATTGAGTCGTTTACGACCGAGCAGGCGCCGCATCGGTCGGTTCTGAACATAAAGATTTTTCGAGCACCAGAACCAATCGGTGTCCCAGCGCCACAGGTAATCCCGAACGGTAAGATAGTCCTCGCTGCGCGTTGGTATCGATCGATAGTAAATGTCCATCCAGGTGTAGTCACTGGTATAGGGGGCATCGTCGACAAACCGACCGATGGTCAGGTAATGTTTTCCCGGCTGGAACACCGTGCCATCGATAAAATCAATGTCGCGCTCGGTCCAGGTTCTGACCGCATCGAACAACGCATCAGCATCTGCAAACCGTATGTGTGTCAGCTGTACGTAAGGCTTGACCGGTATTGCCAGTACGGTCAGACGAAGGATGTAGCCCAGAGTACCGTACGAGTTCGCCAGGCCGTAGAAGAGGTCGCGGTGTTCGTTATCCGGTGTACAGGTCACGACTTCGCCGCTACCCAGCAGGACATCCATTTCACCGATACTTTGATGCGGCAGCCCGTAGCGAAACGATGAGGACTCAATTCCGATGCCGGAGACAGCCCCGCCGATGGTAATCGACTTAAGTTGAGGTACAACGGCTGGCATTACCCCGTGCGATAGTGATTGGTCAACCAGATCTTCATAGGTGGTCATCCCTTCTGTTTCAATCAGGTTGTTTTGCGGATCGACATTCAGTACGTGATTGAACTTTCTGACGTCCAGCAGACTTTGTGATTTCGAGTTAGCGCGATCCCGAAAAACATTCGATGTGGTTTTATCGAGACGAACAGTACCAGTAGTCTGTTGTTTAAGCGTATCAGCCAGCTGCTGGCGTCGTTCGTCGTAATTCATGAGGAACCGAATGCTTAGCAGGTTGAGTCTAGAAGCCGGCTGCTTGCCCATCCTTACGGGGATCAGAACCGGCAATATATCCGTCGCCATCTTTCAGAATGATCTGGCCGCCACCGAATGCGCCGATTTTGCCCTCTCTGAAAATATGGCCGCGTTGTGTCAGTTCCTCGCGCAGGTGTGCCAGTGCAGGTTCGAGACACACCGTAAAGTCCTCTTGGACATGCCAGCGCGGCGCATCCAGTGCCTGCTGCGGCGAAGCACCCTGGCAAAACAGCCTGATCATCACCTGGGTGTGCCCCTGTGGCTGATGATGTCCACCCATCACGCCGAATGCCATTAAAGGCGCACCCCGGCGCGAAACAAAAGCCGGAATGATGGTGTGAAAGGGCCGCTTGCCGCCGCCGACTTCGTTCGGGTGGCCAGGCTGCAGCGAAAAGCCCCGTCCCCGGTTCTGAAGACTGACACCGATGTCGGGCACAACGATCCCTGAACCAAAGCCGTGGTAGTTCGACTGTATCCAGGACACCATCATGCCGTCGCCATCTGCGGCCGCAAGGTAAATAGTGCCATGATCAGGTTTTACGGCAGCGACGGGGGACGCTGCGTGAGTCAGACTAATCTGGTCGGCGCGACGTTGAAGTGTTGTCGAATCCAGTAGCTGGTCTACGGTAACTCGCATGGTATCGGGGTCTGAAACGTGAGAGTGCGTCTCAGCGAAAGCCGCTTTCATCGCTTCGATCTGCAAGTGCACGCTATCGGCGGAATCCATCGCGTAGGCATCGATGTTTAAATGCTCAAGAATCCCAAGTGCGATGAGCGCGGCGATGCCCTGGCCATTAGGCGGGATCTCGTGCACGGTTAACGCCTTGAAATCCTGCTGGATGCAATCCGTCCAAAACCCCTGGTGTTCGGCAAGGTCTTGTTCGGTGAGCGCACCATCCAGGCGCGCAGCGTCGGCCACGATACGTGAGGCCAGTCGGCCCCGGTAAAAACTCTCGCCTCGGCTCTGGGCGATCTCACCCAGGGTGTTTGCCATGATCTTGCTTTGGAAGGTCTCACCCGCAGTGGGCGCACGCCCGTTGGGCATGAAAATAGTTCTGAAACCCTCGAGATAACTGTATTCATCTGCTGCTCGTGCCCAACCTGAAGCAACCACCGGTGAAACAGCAAAGCCTTCCGCAGCGTAGTTAATTGCCGACTCAAAAAGTTTCTCAAAAGGCAGTTGGCCGAAGCGATTCGAGAGCTGTACCCAGGTGTCGACGGCACCGGGCACAGTGACTGTATCCCAGCCATGTTCCGGCATGCGCTCGCAGCCGGCAATTCGTAGTGTCTGAACGCCGGCCTGTGCTGCCAGTGGTTGTGAGGCAGCGACGACATTGCGGGCATACACGCTGGAGCGGCGCGAGACATGCCTGTGGTCCGGGTCAAGACGGGTGAACATGATGCAGAGTCAAATGTATAGCGTTGTTCGTGGAAAGACCTATTGTAATGATTCGGACAAACCCGGCGGTAGCCCTGTGCTTATACAACGCACACAAATCTGGAAAGATCGACTTTCTTCTGCGATCTCGCCGATTTTCAGCCGTCAGCCGCGATACAAGCCGCTTTTAATGGTTCAAGCTGGTCAGCATAGTCATCGCCCCCCAGAATTCTGTGCAGGCGTTCGTTACAGTGGGACTCAAATGGCATATTGAGATCGGCCCATTGATAGGTAACTGGTATTCCCGGTTCAACATTGCCCACAAGAATTCGCGCCTGGGGGCGACGGCCAATGATGTCGGCGTGGGCAAGGCCCTGGCCGGAAATATAAGTGTGGATGTGACGATCGTCGAATTCGGTCGAGATATGGATGTGTCCATTGATCACGCGCTTTACGCCGCGTTGGACGAGTTGTCGGTATAGCCAGGCGTCTTCTTGAAGACCTTCCACACTGTGATTGCTTGGCCGGGTCTCTGCTGGTCGTGGGTCGGTGATCGGGCGGTGGGCGAATACCACGTAGTCACTCAATTGGGACTGGGAGGCCAGGGGTTGGATGTGTTGGAGCAGCTGACCACGCTTACCGGCTGATACGGGCAGGTGGTCGACTGAGGTGTCCAGATTGATGAACTGGATGTTCCCAAGCGTGAATGTGCTGTTTCTCGGACCGATCTGCTGAATGAAGTCCTGTGGGTCGGGGCCGCCGAATCGGTTGTGAAAGTCGTGATTGCCAATGGCTGAGAAGACCGGCAAGGGCGATTTTTCCAGGTGCAGGGTTGTTCGCTCGGGATCAACCGGCTGGTAGTAGTAATCGCCCAGGTGCAGTACAAAATCAGCCCCCACCTGTTGGGAGCGGTTGAGTACCCAGGCGAGCTCCAGGTCACCGCCGGTATCACCTATGGCGGTGAAGCGATAATGGTCCTGCTTTGGGAAGTCCCAGCGCAGTGTCAACGTGCCCTTGCTGCTGTTTCCGGTTACCAGCCTGAATAGACCGTCGATGCGTTCTTCCGATATATTTCCGTCGCCGTCGATGGTCAGCTGTGCCTGGGGGTGTACGTTGCCTATTTTAAGTTCAAACGTACCGTTCACCTGTACGACCGGCTCAGGCACATAGGCCCGAAAGACCAGCTGACGCGCTTCTTCGCGTTGGTAAAAGGCACCGTGACCATCAGCGCGGAAGCCAAGGACACTGTGTTTGCCCCATCGGGGCGTTGCTGCAGGTTCAAACTGAAGAGTTGGGTAGCGAAGACCACGTAGGCCGGCAGCTGACGCAAATACCGTGGCACCGGCCAGTGCGGTGTATCCCAGGAACGCTCTACGTGTGCTGGCCATCTTGATTCAGTTTGCCTGTGAGTCCTGTTCCATGGCGTTTATCGTGGCGCTCAATTCGACCAATCTCTCGGCATCGCGTACATGCAGCGCCTCAATCAGTTGATCATCGACCACCAACACACCCTGTTTGTGAGCATCGAGCTCGGACCACGCTGTGACGACCTTGCGAGCATGGGCGATAGATTCGGGGTCAGGCGAAAACACAGTATTGGCGGTCTCGATCTGACTCGGATGAATCAGGCTCTTGCCATCAAATCCCAGCTGGCGGCCTGTTTCACAGCTGTGTCGCAAGCCGTTACTGTCTTGCAGGTTAAAGAACACGCCGTCAATGGCATCGATGTGAGATGCCCGGGCCGCCAGCACAAGTCGCGACAAAGCATACTGTAGACCCAGTTGCGTACTGCTGTGCGTGATGCGCAGTGCG
Source organism: Gammaproteobacteria bacterium REDSEA-S15_B12 (assembly GCA_001629395.1). GTDB lineage: Bacteria > Pseudomonadota > Gammaproteobacteria > Arenicellales > UBA868 > REDSEA-S09-B13. Next base: position 8,712 of record LUSG01000099.1, read on the forward strand.
CTGGCAAGGTCAGCAGTACCGGCGACAACACACGCCAGGCGGGGTGTCGTGGTGACGATTTCTTCGATGTGTTGAATACCCAGAGGTGTTTCAATCATGGCCCAAACTGCGAGGTCCGGGGGTGCGCCCAGGGCGTTCAAGGCAACAGTCGCGGTAAACAGCTCGTCTGCCGACTCGACCTTGGGCAACAATACGGCATCGGGTGGATTGGATGCCAGGGCTGTGAGATCTTCTTCGCAGCACTGGGTCGCCAGGCGATTGACACGCACGACCACTTCCCGCTGCCCGTAGTCCGTTTGTTCAAGCGTCGACTGGACCTGCTTTCGGGCTACTTCCTTGTTTGTCGGTGAAACAGCATCTTCCAGATCCAGGATAATGACATCAGCCGGCAACCCGGTTGCTTTCTGCTGGGCTCGAGGGTTGTCGCCGGGCATAAACAGGGCGGAGCGGCGCGGGCGCGATATCATTGAGGGCATTGACCGGGTATTAACGTCTTGAAGGGGACACAGTACTGTAAGGCTTTAATATGTAATTTTAACATTGTGCGAAATGAAAGACTGATGAAGGGCAATTATCCAGAACGGATCGTGTGTCTGACCGAAGAGACCACGGAGACACTTTACCTGTTGGGCGAAGAAGATCGAATCATCGGGATATCAGGGTTTACCGTACGCCCACCACGTGCCCGAAAAGAAAAACCCAAGGTCTCAGCGTTTACCAGCGCCAAAATCGATCGGATCGTCGCGCTCGAGCCGGATCTTGTTCTCGGATTTTCAGATCTTCAGGCTGACATCGCGGCTGAGCTGATCCGCCGTGGTATCACGGTGCTGGTGTTTAACCACCGGTCCGTTCAAGAGATTCTGTCGATGATCCGGACGCTGGGAGGCATGGTGGGTGCTGCCAAACGTGCGGATGAACTGGTGGGGGCATACGAAAAGAACATTGAGCGCAATACGGCCCAAGCGGCCAGTCGGTCCCGACGACCAAAAGTGTATTTCGAAGAATGGGATAACCCCCAGATCTCCGGTATCCAATGGGTCTCGGAGCTGATCACTATTGCTGGCGGGGACGATATCTTTCCGGAGCTTGCGGTCTGCCCGGATGGCAAGAGCCGAATCATTGGCGATCCCAACGAGGTGATTCGGCGTGCACCGGACATCATCATCGGATCGTGGTGCGGTAAGAAATTTAGACCGGAAAAAGTGGCAGCACGCCAAGGCTGGGATGCTATACCTGCAGTGCAGAACGGCGATATCTACGAAATCAAGTCAGCGGAGATTCTTCAGCCGGGGCCTGCAGCACTGACGGATGGGCTGGAACAGTTGCAGGAGATTATTGCTAACTGGGCACACGGATAAAGATGAGCTCGAGTATGATTCGTGGCGAACGTAGTCTATTTGATCAAGCATCCAATCCAGATGAAAGAGAACAATATCAAAATCATTACAGCCTTTCCAAGGACAGTCCGGGAAATTGAAAACACGTTTATACCGCTGGCTGAAGGTATTAACCTCGCAGCACGGATCTGGTTGCCCGAGGATGCCGAAATCGATCCTGTGCCAGCAATCTTGGAATTTCTGCCTTATCGAAAACGAGATGGTACTTCAGAACGCGATGCACTGACCCATCCCTACTACGCAGGATATGGCTATGCGTGTGTGCGAGTCGACATGCGGGGTTCGGGAGATTCCGAAGGCATTCTGGAAGATGAATACCAAAAGTCCGAACAGGACGATGCCCTTGAGGTACTCGATTGGATTACCAAGCAACCTTGGTGTACCGGCGCGACCGGAATTATTGGGATTTCGTGGGGTGGATTCAATGGGCTTCAGATTGCGGCACGTCGGCCGCCTTCATTGAAAGCCATCGTTACCATCGCTTCCACAGATGATCGCTATGCGGATGATATCCATTACATGGGTGGCGTGATGCTCAACGATGCCATGTCGTGGGGCGCTACGATG